>CAIZMK010000129.1 GCA_903934035.1 uncultured Methylococcaceae bacterium | reverse complement strand
TTTATCTGAATGCAATAACGAAATATCGTTTTCTATGCAGAAGGTAGCAATCATTGTATTTAATGAGCGGTCACTTCTATTTTTAAACCAGTAGCTTTTAAAATACGTACGAGTGTTTTTATAGTTGGATTACCTCTTTTGGACAGGGTTCTATAGAGAGTTTCACGAGATAATTCTGTTTTTTCTGCGATAGTTGCCATGCCACCCCTAGCATCTACAACTTTTCTTAATGCTGATAGATAGGTTGCAGGATCATCATCTTCACTTGCGGCATTTAAAAAATCTGCAGCAAATTCAGCGTCCTTAAGTTGTTCAAACAACCAATCATTATGTTTATTTTCTATTTTCATTTGTGCCTCGCGTTTGCCAGTCTTTCCAACGAGATATTGCTTTCGTAATGTCTGCTGACTGAGTGCTTTTATCACCACCATTGCATAACAGGATGACTTTCTTGTTTTCTATTGCGTAATAAACTCGATAGCCAGGCCCACAATCAATCCGCAATTCCCACACACTTTCACCGACTGATTTACAATCTCCAAAATTCCCATTTTCTAGACGTATTAATCTTGCCGCAATTCTAGCTAGACCTTGTCTATCTTTAATGCTATTTAACCAATTCGTAAATAGGTTATTTCCGTTTAGATCTACATAGTGTTTTAATTCATACATGGGTCTAATGTAGCTTAAGAGCTACTATAAATCAAATTAACTTTGCTATTCCGATTTGGTTACTGGCAGAAAATCTATTAGTCGATGATAATGACTACGTGCATCATTATAAAATGCGTGATGAACAAGGTCATACATTAACGCCGCACGGTGGCATTTGGTTGTTGAGTGGATACTATTTTAACGCGGCACTTGGAATAGCCATTAGTGACTGTGTTAAACTTTCATAAGTTATTATTCCAGAGCAGGAAACACTATGAATACCGTTGAAATAACTAAAATGAGTCTTGTGGAAAAGTTACAAGCAATGGACGCAATATGGGACTCTCTTATTCATGATAATTTAGACATTAAATCACCGGAATGGCATGGTGATATTCTTTCGGCAAGAAAAAAGAAGATTGAAGAAGGTAAGGCCGAATTTTGCTCAATTGAAGAATTAAGAGCCAGATCAACTAGGTGAATATTAAACATATTCAAATACTTTCTGATGCGGTAAATGATCTTTACACTGGACGGGATTTCTACGACCAACAAGGTGAAAAATTAGGCAATTACTACTGGGATAGTCTTTTATCGGATATAGAGTCATTGGTTATTTTTGCTGGCATTCATCCAAAAAAGTTTGGGTATTATCGAATGCTTTCAAAGCGTTTTCCCTATGCAGTTATTATGACACCAGCGGTCATATTGCCTCGGTTGTCGCTGTATTAACAATGCGACGCGATCCTTTTTGGTTAAATGATAAATGACTGAACGAAGTAATTGATCGTAGTTGACAGAGCTGATTAGAGCTTTTTCTGATGATATTGCTTATGAATGATCAAAAGGCTTCGTAATGTCGGGTTACGCTAACGCTAACCCGGCTTACATGACTGGCTCACAAAGAATAAAGTATTTTTGATTGAGTTCTTTAAGTGAGTTCAAAATGCATGCTCTGAGCATCTAGTAACAGCATATCGGTCACACTTTGCACAATTAGCCTCACCGCTAATATTTAGGCTTTAATGACTACCGATCCAATCATTTAATAAATATATTAATCATTGCATAAGTTATTGCATGAAAAGTGGGAGTGGCTTTAACCAAGAACTCGTGGCTAAAGCCACTCCCACAATACTTAACACCACTAACTGTGAACTGAGGGGAAAAATGCAAAAACTTTTGCAGCAATTAATACCTCCAATTTTAGTTTAGTTTAGTTTAAGACCTTAGCGCTCCACTCCGCCGCTCTTTTTTGTAAAGCTGTTATGTCTTTAGCTGTTAAATCAATCTCTAACTCATTGATCAGTTCA
Source organism: uncultured Methylococcaceae bacterium (assembly GCA_903934035.1). Classification (GTDB taxonomy): domain Bacteria; phylum Pseudomonadota; class Gammaproteobacteria; order Methylococcales; family Methylomonadaceae; genus Methylobacter_C. Next base: position 7,415 of record CAIZMK010000129.1, on the reverse strand, counting down.
TGTGCATGATGATCTCCCTTTGCAGACGCTAGGGCCAGCCAGAAATAAGCGTCATGTAAATCTTTTTTAACGCCTTCACCCTCTAAATAACTTAATCCTAAATGGTATTGAGCAATCATGTCATCTTTTTCAGCCGCTGTTTTAAAGCTTTTAAACGCTGCCTCTAAGTCTTTTGCTACACCTTCACCACGCACATACATTAAGCCTAAATTAACTTGAGCCAAGGTATGTCCTTGTTCTGCCGCCTTATGAAACCATTTAAAAGCCTCTTCATAATGCCTGACCACGCCTACTCCATGTGCATACATCAAACCTAAATGGAATTGTGCCGGAACATCGCCTTGTTCTGCCGATTTTTTAAACCATTTTGCCGCGACTTGTTTATCAATTCCTACGCCTTCACCCAAATCGTACATTAAGCCAAGATTGTATTGAGCTAATTTATTTCCTTTTGCTGACGCGGCTGATAATAATTTATAAGCTATTAAGTAATCTCTAGGTACATCAATACCCAAAACATATTCCACGCCCAAATCTGTTTGCGCACTTACATCGCCTTGTTCTGCGCGTTGTTTTAATTCGCTCAGTTGATCTGCACATAACATAGGTGAGAAAGCGATGCTGGATAATAACAATAAGCCTTTTAAATTCATTTAAACTACCTAAGAAGTTAATTTTCAACCATTCAAGCTGCAAACTATCGACGATAACTACCACGATATTCACGCTCGCCACCATGAAAATCACGATCACCATCGCCATGAAAACCACCACCGAAACCGCCACCATAATTTCCTCGATAGCCACCACGAAAATCATCATGATCATGATAACCGCTACGATAGCCAGTATATCCACCGTAATAAGGTGTAGTCACATAACGATTATTGCCATAATAATTACCGCGATAGGGATAACTTACACAAGATACCAGTCCTAACACTGACAGCAAAACCAATACTATTTTCATCTTACTTCACCTTAATTGAAAATAAATCAAAAAAATCATTTATGTAACTTATTTTTAATGTGAATGATCATGACCCGCATGGCCATCTTGATGGGAATGCTTATGTTCATGATGGTGCTCTGTAGCTTGTGGCTCAGCAGTTTGTGGTTCAGCAGATTTAGACTCTTGATTAGGCTCAACTATAGGGAGCTCTGCCTGTTGATGTTCTACCTCGTGATGATGATCATGGGCGCTTTCAAGAACCGGCACTGCTTTAACTGCAACTCCATATTGATAGACCATCAATCCACCTAAATCTGCACCTAAGGCAATCAACACACATAAAAGCGCTGATAGCGTCAGAAACACAACATTAACGTAACCTTGAAATAGACCTTTATGCTTCAAACGCCAAGCTGATAAAGCAGTCGATAAACTTAGTATAGCCATGCCTAAATCTTCATGCTTTTCCATGATCTCATGAACATTTCCAGCGTGCGGCACTGTATCTGCCGCAACATGTCCAGCTAAAACCGTAAATAAAGCCGCAATGGTTCCTAAATACAAAAAAACACTGGCGACACTACGCCATTGTGGCTTATTAGCTAATGAGCCGATTAAGTCTATCGCAAAAAAAACAGATAATAACGCTATTGGGAAATGTACTAATAAAGGATGGATATTTTCTAAGCTAGCAATACCAGGCATCAATAGAGAAATAAGCTCGCCAGATCCTAAGATTGAGATATTATCAAAAAATGACAGTAAATCGCCGAGACCTTCTGCTGGACCACCGCCGTGATCACCGCCACCATGAATCTGAAAAGATAATGTGTTAATCATCGTTTTAATTTATTAAGTTTAAAAGCACGCAATTTACCTGATATTCAGTTAATTGCAACTTACCCTATGAAAATATAGAAGTATAAGATGGGTAGTGACGATAGCGATGGTTACCCAACTAAAATTGGAAAACATTGCGACTACCCCTAAAAAGCTTATACTAATCATCATTATTCGTTTTTTATGTTCTGCGCAAGCAGCAAATACTCAAGATACATGCAGCTAAACACTCTAGATACCTCACCCTCTTTTTCCAGCCTTTTACTTGATGAATCTTTACTTAAAGCAATCAATAAAATGGGCTTTCTGTACCCTACCCCCGTCCAGCAACAGGCTATTCCTCCCGCATTAGAATACAAAGATTTATTAGTCAGCGCTGAAACGGGTAGCGGAAAAACCGCCGCATTTTTATTACCAGCCCTACAGCATTTACTCACCATACCCACCAAAAGGTATGGCACTCGCGTGCTAGTACTAGCCCCTACTCGTGAATTAGCACAACAAATTTTCTTACAATGTGAAAGCTTGATTGAATTTACTGAGTTAAAGGCTGGCATTATTACTGGCGGTGATGATTTTAGATTGCAGCAAAATATGCTGCGAAGAAACACCGAGATTGTTATTGCCACGCCCGGCCGACTTCTGGAGTTGATGGAGCAAGAAGCTCATGATTTCACCAATCTTGAAGTACTCATCCTCGATGAAGCAGACCGCATGTTGGATATGGGCTTCAGTGAAGATGTATTAACTATTATTAATAGTTGTAATACTCAGAAACAAACACTGTTATTTTCTGCTACCTTAAGTCATTCTGGTGTCATCAAAATGGCCAACAAGGTACTCACTAACTATGAGACCTTAACTTTAAATACCTTGCACGATGGTCATCGTAATATTGAGCAACAAATTGTGCTTGCTGATGATGGTGATCACAAACAAAAACTTTTGGCCTGGCTGTTATTGAATGAAAGCTATGATAAAGCTCTGATTTTTACCAATACTCGACTTAATGCTGATGCTTTAAGAGGGCCTTTACGCGGACAAAAGCTTCGTGTAGGTGTGCTACATGGTGAAATGGATCAAAAAGATCGAAACCGCATGATGGAACTTTATCGTGACGGCTCAGTTAATATAATGATTGCTACTGATCTTGCTGCGCGCGGCTTAGATATCAAAGGAATTAATCTAGTGATTAACTTTGATGTACCTAGAAACGGTATTAATTATGTCCATCGAATTGGTCGTACAGGTCGTATTGACGAATTAGGTTTAGCCATTACACTGGTAAAACATACTGAATGGAATTTAATGTCGGGTATTGAACGCTTTTTAAAACAGAAATTTACCCACAGAAGCATTAAAGAATTACAAGGTAGCTATAAAGGCCCTAAAAAACTTAAAGGGTCGGGAAAGTCAGTCGGCAGCAAGGCTAAAGTAGAACCTAAGAAAAAAGTCGCTGAAAAAATTAAAGTTCGTCATCGAGATGTTAAAAACGTGGGTAAACGCCGAGCTCCAACAAATAAAACATTAACGCCTGAAAAAGCAGTTAATCAAGAATCTGAATCTTAAGCGCACACTGATCTAGTTATGGATAAATCATTCTTTAAAGCAACGGACTTTTTCAAATCGGCCTGCTATTTTGAGGCAGCTTTAATTTTAGTCGCCATCGTACTTGGACAGATTGCCGATATAAACCCCTTTGCTAATATTGTGTTTTCAGAATCAGCGCTTGCTTATGGCGTACTAGGCACTATTCCTTTGTTTTTAATGTTTTTAGGTATGGAACAGTTGCAGACTCAATCAGTCAGCCATATCAGAAAACTGTTACTCAACACTTTAGGGCCTGGGTTACATCAATATCACTGGACAGATTTATTCTTATTAGCGGCACTTGCAGGCGTCTCTGAAGAATTAGTATTTAGAGGTGTCATTCAACCTTGGATAGAGCAGTCTTGGGGCTTAAGCACTGCTTTAATAGCCAGCAATATTCTTTTTGGATTAGCTCACGCAGTCACTCCACTTTATGCAGTCTTAGCTGCATTGGTGGGTATTTATCTCGGATTATCTATGGATTATGCGGGCGAAAGGAATTTACTAACACCTATTATTATCCACAGTTTTTATGACCTACTTGCCTTTATCGCTTTAATGCGAGTTTATCGAGCTAGTTTAAATAAGTCTGAATAAGTTAAGGGTATAAGTATATTGGTGGGAACGATAACATTATAGTGAATATCGTAGGGGCGTATTGCATACGCCCTTTCAAAAATAAGCCCTATAACATTTAACTTTCGATGTTGAGCGTATGCAATACGCCCCTACGATGTTTTTATCGTTTCTACGTGGAAAAGAAACTTGTCTAAAGACCGATGCACAAAGGAGGAGTTAGATGTAAATGGGTTATATATTTTCATAATCATTCCTAAGCTAATTAAGTCAACTGACTATCAACACACAGAGGTAATAAAATGATTCCAATAAGAGACACAGCCCCCTGTCATTCAAAACCTTTAGTCACTTGGTCAATAATGGCGATCTGCATTATTATTTTCGTGGTTATGAACTTGATACCCGATCAAGATGCTGTTGATATATTGAATCGCTACGGCATGATACCGCTACGCTATACCTCTGGACTTCCTGATTTACCTTTTGATGGTTATTTATCATTTGTTAGTAATTTATTTCTACACGCTACTTGGATACATCTACTCTTTAATGTGTGGTTTTTATGGATCTTTGCCGATAATGTCGAAGATAGGATGGGACGAATTCCTTTTCTGATTTTCTATTTATCCTGTGGAGCTATTGCAACCGCATTGCAATGCTACTTTGATCCAATTCTCAACATACCCGTTATAGGCGCTTCAGGTGCAATTGCTGGCGTACTTGCCGCTTATTTTTTCTTATATCCACTAGAGCGCGTTATCGTATTTTTTCCGCCTATATTGATTCCGGTACCTGCCATCACCTTCTTAGGCTTGTGGGTTATATTGCAGCTATACAAGGCGACAACAGCCATTGTTTTCACAAATACGCCTGTCGATGTAGCTTGGTGGGCACATGTTGGTGGCTTTATTGCAGGATCAGTTTTATATCGCTTTTTCTTAAACAATAAGAAACTTGATCTAGTTTAAGTGCTTTTCAGGTATAATTTTGGTTCAAAATTTCATGCTTTCTTAGTGAGTATTAAGTATAGACCGTTATTACTGACCCACTAAAAAAGTCTCTAAAGCTATTAGGATCAAAGGTTATATGAAAAAAGTTAATGTTGCATTAGTAAGACTCCTTCAATTTGTAGTTTTTGTACAGTTTACATTTATAGTGATAGTCTATTTTGGCGCTTTGGTTTTATTACCACTTGATGCCATAGCATTACTCATCAAGCTAATGGCAGTCATCGGTCTTCATGGTTTTATTGCTGCATTAATCTCTATACCTGCAGTCGGTTACCTTTGTTTAATAGTTTATAAAACACCTAATCTTTGCAAAATGATTATTGATAATGGCATCGAGCTAGTTAAAACTGGAAAAGCAAAAGTTGAAGGCTTTAATGAAATTATCGAATCAGTAAAAGCATAGGATCAAACAAAAACCTTGCCTCGAACAACTCTCTTAATTCGCTTCTCGATTAAATTATTGATTAGCATTAAAGAGTAAGCACGCAAGAACAAAAGCCTACTCCATCCCTGTTGATGCTCAGCAACCTTCGTTTCAATTTAAATAAAACTTGAAACGAAGGAATTACTGTTAATCTTTGTGCCTAGCACACGATCATATATCTATGAACGACTAACACCCTACATAGTGCGCTGCCAGTCAATTGACTGAATTTTCTTCTTCATGCAGCACTCACCTATTAATTTATTACTTAAAATACTCAAGAGATCTTTATGGCACTTTATTGTGGAATCGTAGGTTTACCGAATGTCGGCAAATCCACCCTGTTTAATGCACTAACCAAGGCTAAAATTGCCGCTGAAAATTACCCATTCTGCACCATTGATCCGAACGTTGGCGTAGTACCCGTGCCTGACCTACGAATGGACAAATTAGCCGAAATCGTTAAACCTGAGCGCATCTTGCCTACGACCATTGAATTTGTAGATATTGCTGGTTTAGTTGCAGGCGCTTCTAAAGGTGAAGGTTTGGGTAATAAATTTTTAGCCAACATTCGTGAAAATGATGCCATAGCCCATGTTGTGCGCTGCTTTGATGATGATAATGTTGTCCATGTTGCTGGAAAAGTAGATCCACTTTCAGATATCGAAGTTATTAACACCGAATTAGCACTGGCAGATATGGCCTCTGTTGAAAAAGCCTTAGTTAAATCCACAAAAATAGCCAGAACGGGCAATAAAGACGAGTTAGCTAAAAAAACAGTCCTAGAGCGTGTGTATAATCAACTTGATGCTGGCGAACCTGCACGAGGCTTAGCGTTATCAGACGACGAAAAAGCTCTACTTAAAGATCTTTGCTTAATAACACTTAAGCCCACTATGTATATCGCCAACGTACAAGACGATGGCTTTGAAAACAATCCCCTACTTGATAAAGTTAAGGCTTTTGCAGAAAAAGAAGGCGCTACGGTAGTCACTATTTGCGCAGCTATTGAAGCAGAAATAGCCCAACTCGATGACGAAGAAAAGCAAGAGTTCCTAGATGACCTAGGCTTAGAAGAGCCAGGACTTAATCTAGTCGTCAGAGCCGGCTATAAGCTTTTAAATCTTGCCACTTACTTTACCGCTGGCGTCAAAGAAGTTAGAGCCTGGACGATTCCTGTGGGTGCTTCAGCACCACAAGCCGCGGGGGTTATCCATAGCGATTTTGAAAAAGGCTTTATTCGCGCCGAAGTTATTTCTTATGAAGACTATATTACCTACAAAGGCGAACAAGGTGCAAAAGATGCCGGAAAATGGCGACTTGAAGGCAAAGATTACGTCGTAAAAGATGGCGATGTCGTACATTTTAGATTCAATGTTTGACAAAATATTATAGGATACCTATAATTCACAGGCTTTACAGATGCCTGTAAATAAGGCGATATAGCTCAGTTGGTTAGAGCACGGGATTCATAACCCCGGGGTCGGTGGTTCAAATCCACCTATCGCCACCAATAAAATCAAGCACTTAGATGAAAATCAAGTGCTTTTTTTATGCCTGAAATTCCAAATGACGCACTGGTGACGCAATTCAAAAAAAACACCCGCAACAAATGCCCGCGTGTAGCCATGTCATTCAAACCATACCAGAAGGATTGTCAGTTAATTTTTTTGTTGGTTAAGTCAGTGCGGGGTAACGCGCTTAAATAATTACAAGATCCAGTCAATCAATCTAAGTCCTAACGAATGCCAGCGGGTAACCGTTTACCGGCAAGGTCTTACACCTGATTGCCTACCAACATTAAGCCAAGGCAACCTTAGCCGGTTAAGATCCAGCCAGCCAGCCAAACCCTAATGACTGCCTTCTGGTAACCGATTACCGGCAAAGCTTTGCATCCGATAACCTGCCAACATGAAGCCAAGACAATCATGGCCAGTTAAGATCCAGTCAATCAAACCATGTCCTAACGAATGCCTGCGGGTAACCAATTACCAGCAAAGCCTTGCATCCGATAACCTAC
>CAIZMK010000128.1 GCA_903934035.1 uncultured Methylococcaceae bacterium | reverse complement strand
TGATGTTGACTAATGAGAGTGGCTTCTCTTCCCGGCCAAAATAACTGTATGTTATGATGATGGCAGAAGTCCACACACCATTCTAGGTAGGCGCGGCCGGTTAAGTCGGAGGGTTCAAGATAGCATTCATCTGCAGCCAAAAAGGCTGCAGCGTTATTATGTATATGTGTACAAACTACGCTAATTTCATCTGCTGGAAAGGCAAGATGAATAGCTTTAAAGACTGAACTGATGGTTGAGAATGTCTTGTTAAACCAAATTCTCATTATAGATGCATCGTTATCAGGGGTAGTAAGTTTTCAATAGTACGTCCTGTGCCATTTTCACCAATAGCATGCATTTTCCATTCACCATTATGACGATACAGTTTAGCCATAATTTGTGCAGTATGCGAACCTTGTGCTGTTAAGGTGTAACGGGCAATTTCGTTGTTATTGCTGTTATCAATAATACGGCAATAAGCATTTTCAACGGTATTGAAGGTTTCACCGGTATAAGAACTCACTGTAAAAACTAAAGACTTAACGTTTTCGGGGATTTTGTTTAAATCCACAATGATTTGCTCGTCATCGCCATCACCTTCACCAGTGCGATTATCGCCAGTATGAACAATACTGCCATCGCGACTTTTTAATTGACCGAAATAGACAATATCAACGACTTTATTTTCATCATTGAATAGTACGCAAGAAGCATCTAAATCAATAGCGCCATCATTGCTGCCGCCACCAAACATGCCTTTAATAAGGCCAACCTTTGGAGCTTTAGCATCCCAACCTAAACCCATGATGACTTTGCTCAAAGTACTGCCGGATTCTTTAGATAAAGATATTTTTTGACCTTTTTGTAAATTTATAGCCATAACGTGAGTTCCTGAAAGAGAGGGGGTTGTTGTTTTTGAAGCAGTGTTATTAAGATTCTGGCCTAAAGCAGTGAATAGTTACGTAGGCCGGAATAAGACTTTACTAGCGTAAGCGAGAAAAGCGTTTCCGGCGGTCATATCGATACTCTGCCGGAAACGCCATCACGCGCTACGCTAGCATGGTTTTATTCCGGTCATTGGATTTTGTTTTATACACTCACACCAAAAGACGAAGCTAAGGGACCTAGACCACCTGCAAAACCTTGACCTACGGCTTTAAATTTCCAATCACCGTCTATGCGATAGATCTCACCAAATATCATGGCTGTTTCGGTAGAGGCATCTTCACTCAAGTCGTAACGGGCAATTTCTTGACCGCCATTTTCATTAATGACTCGAATATAAGCATGACTGACTTGGCCGAAGTTTTGTTTACGAATCTCAGCTTCATGAATAGTGACTGCAAATACCACTTTAGCGACATCAGCAGGCACTTTAGATAATTCAACTTTAACGGTTTCATCGTCACCATCGCCAGCACCAGTGGTATTGTCACCCATGTGCTGGACAGCGCCATCAGCAACGACTTTGTTGTTATAAAAGCAGAAGTCAGCATCTGAGCGAACTTTACCGTCTTCTTTAACTAAAAAGGCACTAGCGTCTAAATCAAATCCAGAACCATCGGTGGCGCGGGCATCCCAACCTAAACCAATAACTATTTTGTTTAAACCAGGTGCTTCTTTGCTTAAATTGACGTTGCCGCCTTTGCTCAGTGAAATTGCCATGCTGTAACTCCTAATGGGTTGATAGTTAGAATTAAATATTGATGCCGTACTGATTTGCTAATGCCGCTAAGCCGCCAATATAACCTTGACCTACGGCTTTAAATTTCCATTCGCCCGTATGGCGGTAAATTTCTCCGAAGATCATCGCCGTTTCAACTGAGGCATCTTCACTCAAGTCGTACCTAGCAACTTCGCTATTAGAGTCTTTGTTAACGATACGCACATAAGCGTGACTTACTTGACCAAAATTTTGTTTGCGTGCTTCAGCATCATGAATAGTGACACAAAAAATGACTTTTTGTATGTCGGCAGGGATTTTGTCTAGCAAAACAATAACACATTCATCATCACCATCGCCTGCACCGGTACGATTATCACCGGTATGTTCAATTGCACCGCAGCTAGACTTGGTTTGGTTGTAGAAAATAAAATCACTGTCAGTTCTAACCTTGCCATCTTCTTTAATCATAAAAGCACTGGCGTCTAAATCAAAATCTGCACCATCGGTAGGTCTTGCATCCCAACCTAAGCCTACAATCAAATTTTTAAGGCTAGGATCAGTTTTTGATAAACTGAGGTTGCCACCTTTATTTAATGAAATACTCATAGCTAATCTCTATATAACATGGGTGTTGAAAGATCATAAGTTAATATCCAACTACTTAAATAGGTATAGTGGAAGGTAATAATCCAATAATAGGATTACGCCAATCGGGCGTTAACGGCTGAAGTAGCTTAGAAGGGCGTAAGTAATCGTGATGTTTTATGGCTACATTACATCGGTCAATATAATAACCGCTAAAATACGAATTGCCTAGACCGAGGGGTGCACAATAGGCGGTAGCCTTATTGCAGCCTATGCTTTTAATACAAACGTTGTAATAGGTTAATGCTACTAAACATTACAGGCTAATCAACAAAGTTAATAGTGATCTGCTCCCAATGCCCTTGTTACTGCCGTGCATTTTAAAAATCCTCCTCAGTCCTGCTCGCTTTGCTCTCCCCATTTTACAAAGGGGGAATTAAAATCATAATACTTTAACAGTCTCTAGCGCTTACCCACTCTACAAAACTATAACTAGACATCGATCGTAATGTAGGGAGAGGTCACGACCTGTGCCTACGGTTTGAAATACTCCGATAATGTAATTATTACTTGTGTAGATACCTATGCTTTTTTGAGAGGGGATTTATCAACATAAGTATCTGCTTTATTGTAATTTTATCTTAACTGTGGGCAGCGAGCGTCTTTGCTGGCAAACAATAGTCGATTGATGGGTATGTAAGGTCTTTGATTGCGAACAAAAGCTGATTGTTAGGTATATAAGGTCTTTGATAGTGAACAAAAGCTGATTGTTTGGTATTTGGCGTCTTTGATAGTGAACAAAAGCTGATTGTTTGGTATTTGGCGTCTTTGATTGCGAACAAAAGCTGATTGTTTGGTATTTAGCGTCTTTGATAGTGAACAAAAGCTGATTGTTTGGTATTTAGCGTCTTTGATGGCGAACAAAAAGCTGATTGTTAGGTATGTAAGGTCTTTGATAGTGAGCAAAAATCAGATTGTGAGGTAAGTGATGCCTTTGTAGGGTAATATTTTATTTTGAGAATGTATGAATAATAACGCTAAGAATTGTGGCTTAAGCTAGGCTACATCATGCTTAACTAAGTCTATAAAACCTTTGCTAAATATAATGTGCTGCAGCAATTGGACAAAAAAATACTATGAATGACTGTTAGTGTTGGTGTATTTCAGGAAATAGACTAAGCTTAAGTCTCTAACGTTGAACTTACAGAGCCTTAATTTAATCCATAGTGAGAAATTTCATGCAAGCTAAACTTATAGTTACTTTCGATCGCCTCAGTGCACCAGATTTTCTAGTCAAGTCTGGCTCTATTGTTAATAGTATGACTGGCAACAGTCATTATCAAGAACCTTGGATAGGCCAAGGACTCACGCTAGACTTACTTACAGCCGCCTATGGTAACTTCCAAGATGCCTATCATGCCAGTCTCACCAAAGATACTCTTAAAATAGCTCAGCGCGATGTTGCTCGTATTGCCTTAACTGATTTAATTAAGCGGCTTGCAATGTATTTGGAATTAATTTCCAATGGAGATACCGCTATGTTAGCTACTACGGGTTATGATTTACGTCACGACATCGTTCGTAACAATAGTAACGATCTTTTGCCTGCGCCCGCTGATTTTCGAGTAACACATGGGCAATTAAGCGGCAGCTTAAACGTACAAGTTGCAAGACTAGCCAACGCAGGTAGTTATGAAATACATGTTGCCAAAGATGATCCAAAAATAGAGAGCAACTGGCAACATGCGATTTCTTCGGTAACGAGTACCCATATTGTCATAACAGGTTTAATTCCAGGGCAGACTTATTGGCTAAGGGTGCGCGGTATTGATAGCAACGGCGGTGGCGTTTGGAGTGAACCGATCAGTATCATTGTAGTGTGAGATTAGGCGGCCTGTTAGGGTGTACTGCGAGGTTTGCTAGGCCAAGTACGCCGGAATAAGGCTTTTAGAGCATCAGCGAAAAAGCGTTTCCGGTATATAAATCGCTAGCATTTACAGTAACACCTGACTTTTATATTTTCATTATCATGAAAACCGATACCCTGTTTTACCGTTTATTTAAGAGAGAGCCTAAGTTAGCTCTGGAATTATTAGGTTTAGATTATGCCGGTGATAGTTATCGATTTAGCTCAGAAGAAATCAAGCAAACGGCTTTTAGAATAGATGGCTTATTCAAGCCCGTTAGCGATGATCTAGATCAGCCGCTGATTTTTGTTGAGGTACAATTCCAAGCAGATAATGATTTTTATGGCCGTTTATTCAGTGAGATTACTTTATACTTATATCAAAATAAACCAAAGCGAGATTGGTTGATTTTGGTTATTTATCCGCATCGAGGTATTGAAAAAACCACCAGTATTGAGTTTTTATCGTTTTTAAACTCACCGCAATTGCGCCGTATTTACCTAGAAGACTATAAGAACCGTTCTGATTTATCGCCAACGCTAGAGTTTATTCGCTTGATTGCCAGTGATAAACAACAGACAATAAGTCGTGCCAAAGATTTAGCGAATCGACTGGGTAAAATCGATTTAGAGGGTTTAGATTTTATCGAAACTATTTTGGTTTACAAATTACCGCATTTAAGCCGCGAGGACATTAAAAAGAAGCTATCTGTATATGAAGTCGAATTAAAACAAACCCGTTTTTATCAAGAAATAGCTGAAGAAGAGCGCAAAGAGGGTAGGCAAGAAGAATGTCTTAACTTGATTAGTCGCCAATTAAGACGTAAGTTTGGTGTCCAGCCTCAACTTGATAATAATTTGCAAGCATTAGCCACCTTGCCGTTAATAAAACTTGAAGACTTGGCTGATGACTTACTAGACTTTAAGGTCATTACTGATTTTGAAGCTTGGTTAACCCTACATGGTTAAAGTTAAGTCCTAAAATCTGATTGATTTGGGTAGCTTATGGTTTATTTATCGATTCTTTAATGTCTTGAAGTTCCTAAATTCAATTGCTGGTATTCCGCTGTCGAGACTGTGAAAGTATTCTTTTTATTCCCCTCTTTAGCAAAGAGGGGTTAGGGGAGATTTGATCTATTAAAAAATTATTATTAAATATCAATAATCTATGACTTAATAAAATCCCCCTCGATCCCCCTTTTACAAAGGGGGA
>CAIZMK010000127.1 GCA_903934035.1 uncultured Methylococcaceae bacterium | reverse complement strand
CCTACGGTGTTTTTTATCGTTTCCTCGCCGATAAGGAACTTGCGTAGATACCTATGTTGTAAAAGGAGGAAGCTAAAACCATAATACTTTCACAATCTCTAACGCGAAACCGCGCTACAATTTTTAAACTTAAATGAATGTAATGTCCATCGATACGCCGTAAGTCCATTTAAAGTATCAATTTTAATTGCGATCATAAGCAAATATTAATCAAAATTCTTTAAAATCGGAGCATAACACAACAAAAATCTGCATTAATGACTAAGCCCTATTATTTTCAAAAGCACCGTAACTGTATAGTGTCAGGTAATAACTATGCCCTGCCCTAATGCAGTTCTTTTCCTATTACTCGTCTATAGGTTTTGCGTAATAAATGAGGAACCATTAAATAAATCGGCATTTTTAAGTAATGTGATCTAATGAATAACAAACTACGCGCTAATCTTGTCCATTTGTCATTGCAACTATCATGATCAGGCAGTAAGGCTCTTAAGAAAAGTGCATCCATCAAGGTCGTATTGATGCGTTGTTTTGAAGCTTCAAGTACGCTTTCAGGTATCGGGGTTTGTAAAATTTGATGGCTATAGCGTAGTGCGTAAAATAACGGGATTTGTTGTTGGAGCTCTTTAGCACGCAGCAATAACTTCGGCCAAAAATCATCTGATGTTGCAAATTCTCTAAGTAAATGATCTAAGTCTCTTAAATCACGAAAGCCTTGGCTAAATTCACCCTCATGAAATAAATGCGTAGCACTGTGCAGGACTCTATCCTCAGGCGCCAAAACCCAACAATTACTCTCTGGCACTTTAATAGCACCAAGCAATAATTTATGTGCACCAGGGCAAATACAAGTCGTCTTAGGTAATATATTATGATGTACATCAATAGAGGTTTGTCGCTTTAAATGCCTCAATGGCGGAATTTCATGCATCCACAATCGATAATATTTTTGGTCATAGGGATCTAAGGTATTCGTCATCCAACCAGCATTTGTTAAAGCCATTTCTACTGCCATTAACTGCTGCTCTGGCACTAATATATCCACATCTGAAAATACTCGACCTTTAGCCGCGTTATTGCCGGCCATAAAATAAGCCGAGCCTTTTAATAAAACCAAAGCCATGGGAATATCTTTTAGCGCCTTTTCAATACAAGTTATTTCAAACGCTAAGGCAATATTAAAGCGCTCAGCATGAATTTGTGCTGATTTTAAATGTAATCGCGCTCGTTCTGGTATTTCTAGCGCGTTAGCGTCTAAAAGCTCAGCCAAACTGGCTAATACATTGGCTCTTCTGGCTTGCCTGATTAATAAATCCCATTGTGGCAGATTAAATTCCAAGACCTGCTTAGGATTAAGCATCACACAACTTAGCAGAGGACGTTTCATTGATGGGATAACTCGGTAAACAAAATGAGGGCTTCATCAAGGTTACTATAATGAAATTCATAACAAGCACATTGTTCGACTAAGCCAGACAAGCTGTCGAAACCCTGTACACCCAACAAATTATAGTTAAAGCAATCTCCAGCAGCACGAAGCAGCGCCTTACTTTTACTGAGTGTCGACAACTCCGTTTCAGCCCCTTGCTTATATTTAGGAAATATCAGTTTAGCGGCAAATACAGGATATTCCCCCATTTGTACGCTAAGCTCAGGTGGACAAAGATGACCGACTGTACCTTTCACCGTATCGTTCACTATCTGTCCAAACACCGACTGAGGTGAACGTTTTTTAATCACGTCAATAGACTGATTCTTTAAACTAATGGGACGAGGAACCGGATAAATTTGTCCGTCATGGGTCGATAACAACGTCATTTCATCGGATAACAAGCGCCAACCCTGATTAACCAGTGCAGCGCATAGCGTACTTTTACCGCTGCCTGGCGTACCCGGCAATATAAAAGCTTGTCCATTATGCTCCACCACTGCTGCATGAATAATCAAATATTGATTGGCATGACTAGCAATACACCAGTTTAATCCCCATTCAAATAAGGCTGAAGCTTGTACATAAGGCAAGGGTTTAAAAGGTGCATAACCATCTAAAAAGAAGTTAACCTGCGGTCTAAAATAACGTCGCAAGGTCGAAGGCGAGCTGAGCTGCACATGAAAATCAATAAAATCTTCTTTAGCTAGCAATTCATTTGCACCATAAAGATGATGCAAATGAGTCACCAATTCCACTATAGGTGAAACTAAACGGACATTAAAGCGCCCTACTTTAAAATCCAAGCCCTTTATAATAGCCTGCTGTAACTGACTCTTAGACAAACTGGCTATATTACTAACAGGCAGATTACTCACTGATTAACAAACCTAACAACTCAAATTTTTCGATAAAATCAAACAAATAGCTTTCTATTTCAGACTCTGTGGCATCAACACATAACTCAGTTAACAAGGCCAATAACTTAGCCCTAGACATGGTTTGCTTTGATAGAGCACATATTAACTCACCACTTACAACATCCAATACATGCGTATCTCCAGACAACTGGTCATAGATAACATAGTCATCCTGCCACTGTCTGCAGCGGATGCTTGTAGCTTTGTAACTAGTTAGTTGAGTCATTATCTGGAATTAATCTGCATTCAACATCATTAGCTAAAAGTTGAAGCAAGGAAAGTAGTCAATGTAGTATTAGGTGGAAGTTTCTCGGTAGGCGGTGTTGCACATAAACCTTTTACCTGCGCCACAGTTAAAACATAAGGAGGAGTTGAAGCAGGCGTGTAAGCTGCATTTAACAAGGCCGCAACACTATTAGCATTAAGACCAGCAACTGATAAATTAGCCAGCATCGACGTAGTTATGGATGAGCCAGAAAATGCGCTAATACTATTATAGGCAGTTCCGCCGCTAAAATAAGAACGCGATAAAGAACCAACACCCGACACACCAGCTGACGATGCTTTCGTCAAAGCACCCGTAGCGGGATTACTAATATAAGTATAATAGGTCGTTCCGATAGTAAAGTTCGCTCCTGATGGAAAAAGCGTAGTGAAGAGAGTACTACCTGCGGGATTGGTGGTAACACCAGACGTTGGAAATGTAAACGAACCACTTTGAATCGAGGAGCCATTCCTAGTTAAACTAAGTGTAGTTGTTTGGGTAGTCAAAATACCATAGACATAGGAAGTACCAGACCAGATATAACTAGACCCTTTTTGTGTGATAGTAGCAGTAAGAACATACGCTTTCCCCCCTGCTGTCCAGCTTGCAGTAACAATCGGAGTAGTAGTTTGAGTTGTAGATAACGCAATATTGCCCTTTGTAGTACCAATAGTTTGATTTGTCGGATTCCAAACGGTAACTAAACTTCCTGAACTACAACTACCAGCACCCGCTTCTGATATATTGCCAGAGACTTGCTGCGATAAACACCCTTTTGCAGCACCAAAAGCCGAGCGATTTGCCAAACTTAAAACCACTGGTGCCGCAAGTCCCGCCCCTTTGATAAAACGGCGTCTTTTTTCTACACCGTCTTCTTTATGAGCTGATGGTTCATTTAACTTTTGTTTATTCATGATAATTTACCTGAAAGTGATTATATCTAAGGATTTAATAAAACGCTGATACAAGACTACAAAACTCAAAAGATAAGGCGAGTAGAAACCGTATTATCTGCAATCCAGTTAGCGGAATTGACAACAAATACTCTAACAAATAATGCGAGCCGTGATTGTAACCTCTTAATTAAAATTTCACCTAGAATATTTTTTATTTTAATAAAAAATATTCTAGGTGCATTGATAATATAGCTTAACTTAATAATATTAGGGTTTTAATAGAGATAAGAGCCGTCTTTTTAGCTACTCGCTATTCAAGTAGGTTATAACCATGTTATTTACCCATAGATTCATAGGCATCTAAACAAAAACAACAATGTGGTGATGTGCGTAGGGGTGTATTGCATACACACTTATAAAATGAGCTCTATAAAATGGGACTTTCAATGTTGGGCGTATGCAATAGAGACTGTGAAAGTATTATGAATTTAGCCTCCCCCTTTGTAAAAGGGGGATCGAGGGGGATTTTATTAAGTCATAGATTATTGATATTTAATAATAATTTTTTAATAGATCAAATCTCCCCTAACCCCTCTTTGCTAAAGAGGGGAATAAAAAGAATACTTTCACAGTCT
>CAIZMK010000126.1 GCA_903934035.1 uncultured Methylococcaceae bacterium | reverse complement strand
CAAATAAAAAGTTACTTTCCTGATAAAGAGAAAGAATATCAATACTCAGCTGAAATCCCACCGCTCATTTATCCTGCAGACTTAAAAGTCAATGTAGTGCCAGTATTGCCGGCTGCGATGACTCATGATAAAGCTATCGATACGCCACCCGCTATTGCGACTAATGACATAAAAGCAGCGCCTGCTACTGTTAATCAATCTCCCGAAAAATCCACACCCACTGTAGATAAAGTTTATAGCGAGGAAGAAGAGTTGTCCGCTCAATTGATAACCGTTGAGCGTATTAATGCTGATAAAGGTGAAAATCGCCTACGACTCAATGTACCCTTTACAAGAGCGTGGCGAATTTTAGGCAAATCACTAAGCAGAAAAGCCCTAGAAGTTACTGTTCGTGATCAAGAGGCTGGATTATTCACTTTAAAATATGATCCTGATGAAGAATCAGAAAAAGAACTCTCTTATTTGGATAATATTAAAGCTTTATTGGGTAATTTACGTAGCAATGAAAGAACTTACCTTATTAAGCTAGAAAAAGACCAGCCTCACACAGATGTTACTGTGCTTGATAAAGACCAAAAGCTTATGGCTGATGAGGCAAGTGTTAAGTTATTAAGCTTGTTACAAGAATCTATTAAAGCAGATTTGGCTACACACAAGTAACAGACCTTTTATTGAATAGTGCCTGCTTAGGCACTATGCTTTTTCGCTATTAATTAAACTAATCACATTGACTGCTCTCCCACATGTTAAAAATTTCTGGAACCTACGCTTTATCTGACTTTCGTTTAAAAAAACTATTAGCACAAGTGCAAGAGTTAAGCGCTGTTATTACTGAGGTATCGGCTCAATATATACATTTTGTTGATATTAATGGTGAGTTAGATGATGATCAAATGACTCTCTTAGAGCAGTTACTTGCTTACGGCGAAGACCATGCTAAAAAACCTCAGACAATAGAATCCATATTGGTAGTACCACGCTCAGGCACTATTTCACCTTGGTCTAGTAAGGCTACTGAAATTGCGCAACGCTGTGGTTTAACAACTATTAAACGTATAGAGCGTGGCATTCAATATAGTTTAGTCAGCGCTGCGCCTTTAACTGATGATATTAAATCTAAGCTAGTTACTTTATTGCATGATCGTATGACTCAATCTGTTTTATTAGGTCATGCTGAGCCAGATTTATTTAGTCAACATAGCCCTAAACCCTTAGTTGCTATTAAGCTTCTTGAACAGGGTCGAGGAGCCTTAGTGACTGCCAACCAAGAATTGGGTATGGCCTTATCAGATGATGAAATAGACTACTTAACTGATGGCTTTCAAAAATTAGGCAGAAATCCAACCGATGTTGAATTGATGATGTTTGCTCAAGCCAATTCTGAACATTGCCGACATAAGATTTTTAATGCCAATTGGACGATTGATGGCGTTGAACAAGCTCAATCATTATTTGCCATGATACGCAACACGGCAACCAAAAGTCCTGAGGGGATTTTGTCTGCTTATCATGATAATGCTTCTGTTGCAGTGGGTTCTAAAGCTCAGGTTTTTATCAGAAATGCGACCACGGGTGAGTATACTTATGTTGAAGAAGACGCGCATTTATTGATGAAAGTTGAAACTCACAATCATCCCACCGCTATTTCTCCTTTTCCTGGAGCGGCGACCGGTTCGGGCGGAGAAATTCGTGATGAAGGCGCTACCGGTAGAGGTTCAGCGACTAAAGCAGGTTTAACCGGTTTTTCGGTATCGCATTTAAAAATACCTGGTTACGCTCAGCCCTGGGAAGCTGACATTGGTAAACCAGAGCGTATTGCCTCAGCTTTAGATATTATGTTGGAAGGCCCTTTGGGTGGCGCAGCCTTTAATAATGAATTTGGTCGGCCTAATTTAGCAGGTTATTTTCGTAATTTTGAGCAAGTTGTCTTGGGTGCTGAAGGTCGAGAATACAAGGGCTATCATAAGCCTATTATGATTGCAGGTGGCATGGGTAATATTCGCCCCATGTTGATTGATAAGCAGCCTATACCCGCAGGCTCTTTGATTATTATTTTGGGCGGCCCTGCAATGCTTATTGGCTTGGGTGGAGGCGCTGCTTCTTCTCAAGCATCAGGCACTAGTTCGGAAGACTTAGATTTCGCTTCGGTACAACGAGAAAATCCAGAAATGGAGCGTCGTTGTCAGGAAGTGATTAATCACTGTAATTCTTTAGGGACTGATACCCCTATTATTTCCATACATGATATCGGTGCCGGTGGTCTTTCTAACGCTGTGCCAGAAATCATTCATGATTGTGAGCGGGGAGGGCGTTTTGAATTACGTAAAGTGCATAATGCCGATATTGGCATGTCACCTATGCAGATCTGGTGTAATGAAGCACAAGAACGTTATGTGGTAGCTATTAAGCCAGAATCATTGCCGTTATTTAGTTCGTTTTGTGAACGTGAACATTGTTTATTTGCGGTGATAGGTGAGGCGACTCAAGAGGAACACTTAACGCTTAATGATAGTTTATTAGGAGACAAGCCTGTTGATATTCCTATGTCATTATTATTTGGTAAACCACCAAAAATGCATAGACAGGTTAAGCATGTAAAACCTAATACTTGTGCCTTAGATTTAGCGGGCATTGATATTAATGATGCGGTAGAGCGAGTCTTATCATTTCCTGCTGTTGCAGACAAAAGTTTTTTAATTCATATCGGTGATCGTTCTGTAACAGGTTTAGTTGCTAGAGATCAAATGGTCGGTCCTTGGCAAGTGCCTGTGGCCGATGTTGCTGTAACCGCATCTGGTTTTTATGCTCTAACAGGTGAAGCCATGGCAATGGGTGAGCGTTCACCACTTGCTGTAATCGATGGTCCAGCCTCGGGTCGTATGGCCATAGCTGAGGCCTTAACAAATCTTGCCGCCGCTCAGATAGAATCCTTATCCAAAATTAAAATATCAGCTAATTGGATGGCTGCTGCGGGCTTTCAGGGTGAGGATGCCGTTCTATTTGATACCGTAAAAGCGGTAGGTATGGAGCTTTGTCCTGAGTTAGGTATCGCGATACCTGTCGGTAAAGATTCATTGTCGATGAAAACTGTTTGGTCAGAGGGCGCTGTTGAAAAAACTATGACTGCGCCTTTATCATTGGTTGTTACTGCGTTTGCACCAGTGCTTGATGTCAGTAAAACACTCACGCCTCAGCTAAAGTGGCTAGCTGACGAAAGTACCTTATTATTGATGGTTGATTTGGGTTCGGGTCGTTTAGGTGGCTCGGTGTTGGCTCAAGCTTACAATCAACTGGGCAATGAATGTCCTGATTTGGATAATCCTGCTCTTTTAAAAGCGTTATTCTCTGCACTGCAAACTTTGAATGGTTTAGGTAAAGTACTGGCTTATCATGATCGTTCTGATGGCGGTGTTTTAGCGACTGTCGCAGAAATGATGTTCGCTAGTCGTTTAGGTGTGTCATTAACCCTAGATTCATTAGGCGCTGATGTTTTGACAGCATTATTCAATGAAGAGCTAGGTGCGTTATTACAAATTCGTAGCTCTGATCGTGAATCTATTATCGCGCTATTAACGGAGTACGGCTTAAAAGACTGTATTTCTATTGTTGGTGAAGTGACTCAACAGCCACAATTAACGCTTAATTTTAAAAACGAAGTTATCTATACGGCTAGTCGTGCTAAGTTGCAAAGTTATTGGTCTGAAGTCAGTTATCGAATGCAGGCTTTGCGTGATAACCCTGATTGCGCTCGTCAACAGTTCGAACGTATCGCCGATGACAATGATCCTGGCTTACATGCCCATTTAACATTTGATATTAATGACGATGTTTGCGCAGCTTATCCCGCATCTGAGAGACCTAAAGTAGCCATTTTGCGAGAGCAGGGTGTTAACGGCCATGTGGAAATGGCAGCTGCTTTTGATCGAGTCGGTTTTACCAGTATCGATGTACACATGAGTGATATTATCAATGGCCGAGTAAGCCTAAGTGATTTTACAGGCTTAGTGGCTTGCGGTGGCTTTTCGTATGGTGATGTCTTAGGTGCAGGTGGCGGTTGGGCTAAATCTATTTTATTTAACCCGCGTGCTAGGGAAGAATTTTCGGCTTTCTTTCAACGCACGGATACTTTTGGTTTAGGTGTTTGTAATGGTTGCCAGATGATGGCAGGTTTAAAAGATATTATTCCTGGCGCTGAACATTGGCCAAAATTTTTGCGTAATACTTCAGAACAATTCGAAGCCAGAGTGGCCATGGTTGAAGTGCAAAAATCGCCTTCTATTTTATTTGCGGGCATGGAAGGGTCACGCATGCCGGTAGCTATTGCTCATGGTGAGGGTCGTGCTGAGTTTGCTGCATCACCTCAAGACGCAATTGATGCAAATGCCGTCGCTTTGAGTTATGTTGATAATTACGGTGTAAAGACGACGGACTTTCCTGCTAATCCCAACGGATCTGCTCTAGGCATTACTGGTTTAACCAATACGGACGGGCGTTTTACGATTATGATGCCGCATCCTGAGCGTTGTTTTAGGAAGATCCAAAACTCTTGGTATCCAGAAGATTGGCACGAATATGGCGCCTGGATGCGTATATTTAGAAATGCTAAGGTTTGGACTCAGGGCTTAAAGTGATAAACTCTTACAGAAATTTTGTTTCGTAGTTAGTAACTGACAGGCTGGCAATGATTTTAACGACATATCAAAAGATTATATATGGCTTAGTGCTAGTGGGAATAGTCATTATGATCACTATTCCTGATGTGGTTATAGAGTTAGTAACTGAATTATTTCATTTGATTTTTGAACTCATCTTTGAAGTAGCTGATGTAGCTTTTGAAGGAGTTGAGACCATGCTTGATCATCTGGTTGAACATTGGTTTCATACTGGACTTCATGAAACTCAAGTTATTGTTTATTACACTATCGTCAGTATTGTAGCTTATCCACTGTATCGTTTAGCGCGTGTTCTACTCAGAATTTTGTTTCGATATTTAATGACTATTCCTGTTAAATACGCCCGTTATAAAACTGAATGGATATTGTTACGTCAGGATGTGGTTTTTTATTGGCAAAAACTACCTTTCCTTATAAAACTAAAGTGGGTATTAATTGCGACCAGCAGTCTTTATTTGGCCTCTTTTTTATTCTTTTAAATAATTTTCAATTTTATGTCGGATTACGCTATCGCTAATTCGACCTACGTAACTAACTATTGTAGGGTGGATAAGCGCCAGAGACTGTGAAAGTATTCTTTTTATTTCCCCTCTTTAGCAAAGAGGGGTTAGGGGAGATTTGTTCTATTAAAAAATTATTATTAAATATCAATAGTCTATAATTTAATAAAATCCCCCTCGATCCCCCTTTTACAAAGGGGGAAGCTAAAACCATAATACTTTCACAGTCTCGCCAGCGCATCGACCCTACAGAGCTTATAT
>CAIZMK010000125.1 GCA_903934035.1 uncultured Methylococcaceae bacterium | reverse complement strand
GCCAAAAGTAATAGGCTAAGGTCGTTAAAATGACTAAATCAAATTCATCAAAAAAGAAGCGACCTGTCCATGGTGCAAAATCCATTATTGGTAATAAGGCGGGTATTACGATTAACCAACTATAAGGCTTATAGGCTATAAGAGTAGCATAGCCCAATAGAAATGCTCCCAAAGCTAAAGGAGCGACTGGATAATCGAATAATGTCACCATGATAAGACTCCACAATAATAAAGACACGATGCGCCAGCGTTTATCGTCTGCAAAAGTGGGTAAGGAAACTAACGGTGATATTTGTTTAGGAGTGCTTATTGGTTCGATCTTTATTGTATTGCTAGGTTTCTGTGAATCAATTAAGCAAGTGGGCAGGATGTTCATGAATTGGAAACTAGTCGCTGCCACTATAAAAGCTAGCCAAATATTGCTGGGGTCTGGATGCTTGTTGATTAAGAATAATTTGCCTGTCTCTATTGCCAATGCCAATAATCCTGCCATTACTCCT
Organism: uncultured Methylococcaceae bacterium; assembly: GCA_903934035.1. Taxonomy (GTDB): domain Bacteria; phylum Pseudomonadota; class Gammaproteobacteria; order Methylococcales; family Methylomonadaceae; genus Methylobacter_C. The sequence goes on along the minus strand of CAIZMK010000125.1, from coordinate 2,543 downwards.
ACATAAAACCAATGCAAGGTGAGGCGGCGTTGTAAATCATTTCGATTGATGGTGCTTAACCAACAAAATAAACCGATAGGAAAATAAAGACCGATGATGTTTAACAAGCTGGCTAAGGCGGAGGCCTCAGAAGTATAGTAAAAATAATACAGTGGTAAAAAATGTATATCTTTTAGTCTGTCTAAGGTAGGTTGTAGCATTAGCCATTGATTAGTTAGTTCTCCGTTAGCGGCGATTAGTAGTAATAAATAAACTGGGATAATTAAGGGTAGTAATTTTTTTAGTATGCCGAGAGTGTTTGCTATGTCTAAACTTTGAAAACGACTCCATAAATAAGTACCTAGGCCTATGCCGATCATACGAGAGATGACCGAGAGTCCTTGTCCAGAGCCTGATAATAAAAACACTTGTGTTATTTCAATGAAAAGACCTAAAGATAAACCTAGTAATAAGGCAATCGTGAGTCGTTGTTGATAGGGTAAATAAGCACACAAAAACCCTAACGGTAATAATATCGCTATTTCAGAGAGTATTTTAAATCCACATTGCCAGCTATTAGCTTGGCAAGTAGAGTAAGACATCAATAAGCTATCTGAGCCATGGGCTAGTTTTAGTTTAAGTTCGTCGATAGAGGTGACGAAATCGTAAGGAAATAAACTGAGAGCTGTATAAATGAGTATATAAAAGATAATAGCTGATTTTGCAGACAGTTTGTTAGCGCTGAGTAATTGACGCCATAAGCCCGAAAAGTAAGCGCTTAAAAATAGCCAGCCCAATACACCTATCAGTGATCCTAAGGCTTCAGCGATTAGATCGTTTAATGAGACAGTTCTAGGTGGAAAAAACAATTGGCTAAACTCAACTGAAATAGCGATTAGCAGGCAAAAAGCTAATATGGTGATAGCTATTAGAAGCCGACCAAGCAAAGCATGTACTCGATTAAAATTACTCGATGCTATATAAGCTAAAGGAATATATAACACGATATTGGCTATCCAATCTGCCCTAGAGGCTGCACCTAAGTTTAAATAAGGGATGTGTTTAAAGTGCGTTAAGGCCGTTTCAAAAGATAAGTGATTAGGCACTAACGGCACAAGACTGCCGTATATGACAAAGACTAAATACAAGCCAGTAGCAAATAAAACACTGCGGTTCATCATGACTGAAGGTTATCCATAGAAAAATTCATGGGCTCAAACTATTCTTGCTGCATTGAGAAGGTCATCCTAGGGGCTGGCTCGATCATACTCGGTGGATGCGCTCGCGCTTATCCACCCTACAAAAACTAATCATTTAGGTAGGTCGGGTTAGCGATAGCGTAACCCGACATTGGGTGGTAATGTGTCGGGTTACTGCTAGCGCTTAACCCGACCTGTCATAGATAAGTCAAGCCCTTAAATATCATCTATTTTCAGGTCTATACCCTGCACGAAACTACGCACTGTGCACTACTGATAGCTTGTAGGCCGGAATAAGGCCATCTAAGCGTGGCGCATGATGGCGTTTCCGGCATAGAGAGCCTACCGATGCCGGAAACACTTTACTCGCTAAGCTCTTAAAGTCTTATTCCGGCCTACAGTCTGATTGAATAAGATAAACGCTGAAACTCTGTTGCCATTGTATCTGTTTAGGAAAGATACTTTATTCACATAGAGCTAAAACTGGGTATAAAACTAACATGTTAATGAGCGGCTGTCAAAATACGTTAGTTAAGAGTTGGTCTATTGGCGATATAAAGCTAAGACTTGTTTGACGTAGTTTTGGGTTTCAGGGTAGGGAGGAATGGTATTGTTATTACGCATGACGGCATTTTCACCGGCATTATAAGCTGCTAAGGCAAGATCTATCTTGGGATTAAATAAATTTATTAAGTGTTTTAAATAGCGTATGCCTCCATCTACATTTTGGTCAGGGTCATTGCGATCGATCACACCAAAACGTTTGGCAGTGTCTGGCATTAATTGCATTAACCCAACTGCGCCTTTGGGTGATTGCGCATCGGCATTATAAGCTGATTCTGTTTGTATCACCGCATGGACTAATTTAGCATCAACTTGATGTTTATTAGCAGTTTGTTCGATGAGATCCGAAAACCTTTTTTTGTTAGCCCCATAAAAGCCTGGATCTTTGTATGAATCATTTCTTAAAGAAGAAACAGACGTTGGAGTGGGTGGCGGTGTTTTAATGATGAGTTTATAAAGGTTGTTATGAGGTTCATCGGTATAGTAAATCCGGCCATCAGCATCGACAAATTTATAAATGTCGGCCACTACTTGAGTAGAGCTTAATAACATAGCGAGCATAACGAGCATTTTCATTAATTCACACCTAGTTGATTAGCGTAGAGGGTCTATTTAGAGTCATCTTTTGATAGAGTAATTGTAGATTGGGTAGCGATAGCGTAACCCGACAATAACCTCAATAATAACCTATGCTTTAACCACCACATAGTTTGCGGCTTTGACTGCTTTGTTTCTAGCCTCATCAACGCTGTCTGCGTTGGCTAAAGCCACCCCCATTCGACGTTGAGTAAAGGCTTCGGG
>CAIZMK010000124.1 GCA_903934035.1 uncultured Methylococcaceae bacterium | reverse complement strand
CGCGTGGGGGCGTTTCCGGCACAGGTGCAAAGTGAATGCCGGAAACGCTTTGTTCGCTTACGCTCAAAAGCCTTATTCCGGCCTACTACTAACCCGACCTACGTAACTCAGTCACGCAATGTAGGCCGGAATAAGACCATGCTAGCGTAGCGCGTGGGGGCGTTTCCGACACAGGTGCAAAGTGAATGCCGGAAACGCTTTGTTCGCTTACGCTCAAAAGCCTTATTCCGGCCTACTACTTACCCGACGTAACTACATAAAAATCAATCAGCCAAACTATAAATCAGCTTGCCGGCTTGTATCGTATGCGTGGCTCGACCTTTGAAATCTTGCCCCCAAAAGGGTGTATTCACCCCCTGGCTCTTCCAATTTTGTGCATTGACTTGCCAGGTTAATTCGCGATCAAACACACAGACATCGGCAGAAAAACCTACCGTTAAGGCACCACTGTTGATATGCAGAACACGGGCGGGGTTTTCACTCAAAGCTGAGATACCTTGCTCTAAGCTGATCGCGCCTTGATCAACGAGCTTGAGCATAAGCGGTAAAAGTGTTTCCAAGGACGATACACCCGCTTCTGTTTCTGGAAAGGCACCTAATTTAGCGTCTACATCGTGTGGCTGATGATCTGAACAAATACTATTAACAGTGCCACTGGCCAAACCTTGGCGTAAATACTGTTTATCGTCTTCGGTACGGAAAGGCGGCAATACATGATAACTACTGTCAAAAGGAATCATGTCATCTTGTGTTAAATGTAATTGATGAATAGCGACATCGGCACTGACATTCAAGCCATATTTTTTGGCTTGAAAAATCTTAATCACTGAGCGTTTACAACTGAGTTGTCCAAAGTGCATACGACACCCTGTAAGTTCAACGAGTTCTAAACACTGAGCTAAAGCTATCGTTTCTGCTTCTTCTGGAATACTAGGTAAGCCATACCGAGTAGCAAAGGTGCCTTCATGGGCGCAACCGTTATTGCCTAACCAATAATCATTAGGTCGAAACATAACTAATAAGTCATGACTCGCGGCATATTCCATTGCACGTCTAAGTATTAGTAAGTTTTTAACGGCTTGCTGTGCATTACCTACAGCAATACATCCTGCTTGCTTTAGGGATAACATCGAACTCAGCTCTGTGCCTTCCAGTTTTCGAGTTAAAGCGGCTATCGGATAAATTTGCGGATATTGCGCCTTTTCAGCCAGTTCTTTAATTAATTCTGCCACTGCGGGCGTATCAATAACGGGGTTAGTATCTGGTTGCAAGCACATGGTGGTGATGCCGGCACTGGCTGCTGCAATCGCTTCACTCTTAAAAGTCGCTTTACGACTTTGGCCAGGTTCACGTAACCGTGTACTTAAATCTATAAACCCAGGACAGATGATTTTATTACTGGCGTCTATAACAGTCGTTGGCGTAAAGCCTGCTGGCTCATCAGTGACAGAAACCACCTTACCTTCAGATATGTATACATCAGCGATACGATTGATGTTATTAGCAGGATCAATAAGTTGTCCCTGTTTAATCAGTATCTGGCTCATTCTATCACTCCTTGTTTTTGCATCGCCATGGCCATAATAGCCATTCGTATGGCGATACCATTACTGACTTGTTTAAGAATAACGGACTGTGGCCCATCAGCAACTTTAGAATCGATTTCTACGCCTCGATTTATTGGACCTGGATGCATGACAATGGCATCGGGTTTAGCTATTTTTAACTTGGCTTCGGTCAAGCCAAAGCATTTAAAATACTCACTTTCACTAGGCAATAAAGCTGAGGTCATGCGCTCTTTTTGGAGTCGTAACATGATAATGACATCAATATCTTTAAGCCCAGAAGTTAAGTCATGTGAGACATTAACACCTAGACTTTCCACATGCGAAGGCAGCAAAGTCTTAGGCGCAAGCACTCGAACTTCAGCGGCACCCAAGATATTTAAGGCCTGAATCTGTGATCTAGCCACCCTAGAATGGAGTATGTCACCAATAATGGCGACACGAAGATTTGAAAAATCTTGTTTAAATTGCCGAATAGTAAACATATCCAACATAGCTTGTGTTGGATGTGCATGTTGGCCATCACCGGCATTGATGACACTAATATGTGGAGAGGTATGCTGAGCTATAAAATGTGCAGCGCCACTAATACCATGACGCACGACAAACATATCGACAAACATGGCTTCTAAATTGCGAATGGTATCGAGTAAACTTTCACCCTTAGAAGTTGATGAAGTCGCAATACTCATGCTCAGTACATCGGCGGATAAACGTTTAGCGGCCAGCTCAAAAGTCGTTCGCGTGCGGGTGCTGTTTTCAAAAAACAGGTTAACGATGGTTTTACCCCGCAACAAAGGCACTTTTTTAATCTGCTGGTCATTCATGCCGATAAAGGATTCGGCTATATCCAAAATTTCTGTTAATAAGGTTTTATTTAAACCTTCAATACTCAAAAAGTGCTTAAGCTTGCCTTTAGAATTAAGCTGGATATTTTCAGTCATGGTTTAAGCTACCGCATCAAGTGTTTGTAGATGAATACTCAAAGGACTAGGTCCTGTTAATTTGATACGCTGACCGGCATTCAGACTCATGCGAGTGCCAACACAATCTGGACACAAGGGAATCTGCTTACCATCACGCTCAATCAATACCGCTAAAACGACTTGATTAGGTCGGCCATAATCGAAAATCTCATTTAGGGCGGCACGTATCGTTCTTCCTGTATAAAAAACATCATCGATCAAGATAATATCGCGGCCTTTAATGTCCTGAGGCAAATGACTGGGCTTTACATTGGGATTAACGCCAATTTGCGAGAAATCGTCGCGATAGAATGAGATGTCGAGTAAGCCTAACTCATCTTTAATGCCTAAACGCTGATGTAACTGTTCGGCGACCCATACGCCACCGGTACGAACACCGATCATCAGAGGATCAACTAATCCTCGTTCAACAATGACACGTTTTAGCTCAGCTTCCAGCTTATTGAGTAAATCGTTTATATCCAGCACTTAATGATCCTTTTCTTTATTCTTAAAGTTGTTTAACCAGGTTTGTAAAATAAGTTGAGCAGCAAGCTGATCTTGAACCTCCCAGAGCTTACTTGCATTCACATTAACTTCATCAAACAATAATTGTTTAGCTTCAAAGGTTGATAACGTTTCATCTTGCTGATAAACAGGCAATTGGTAACGACCCTCCAGTTGGCGGCAGAATTTTATCATACGTGGCGTGATCGGGTTATCAGTACCGTCAGATTGTCTTGATATGCCAACTATTAAACCTGCTGGACGCCACTCTTGTATGAGTTGGCTAATGATTTGCCAATTAGGATTTTGATTTATTGAACGTATAGTAACCAAGGGACTGGCTGTGGCTGTGATGGTTTGACCCACCGCCGTGCCTATTTTTTTATTGCCGAAATCAAAACCTAAATAAGTATCGGCACTGCATTTTGCAACTAAAGGGTCTTGCTTAACCATGTCCTGCCGGCGTCGTTAATTGATTAATATCAATGCCGATTTGGCTACCAGCAGCCTGCCAGCGATTATCTATAGGGGTATCGAAAATAATATGTTTGCCACTGGGCGTATTCAACCAAGCATTCTCTAACATTTCTTTCTCTAATTGCCCGACACCCCAACCTGCATAACCCAGTGCAATCAAAAACTGTTCAGGGCCTTTATTTGCAGCAATAGCCTCTATAATATCTCGTGAGGTCGTTAAAGAAATCGCGTCAGAAACAGCAAAAGTCACATCCCAGTTATCACCGGCAGTATGTAAAACAAAGCCGCGATCTTGCTGTACAGGCCCTCCCATATAAACAGGCGTTTCAGCAATACTATCTGATTGGTATGAGATATTCATTTGCTTACAAATCTCACCCAACTTCATTTCTGCAGGTCTGTTAATAATGATGCCCAAAGCCCCCTCTTCATTATGCTGACATAAATAAGTCACAGTATGAAAAAAGTTGGGGTCTGCCAAGGTAGGCATGGCGATAATAAATTGATTATTTAAATAGGTCATTTGATTCATAAGAGTAAGTATCGAAGGTTATGCTGACTTAAGCAACTAATTACTGTGTCACTAAGCCGGATTCATCCGAAAATTTCCAAACACGGGTAATGACTAAAACATCGACTTCTTTTCGTAAATCCAAAGGCAATGGCGCAAAAGGCGCACTCATACGCACAATTTTTTTGGCTGCCTCATCTAATTCTAAATTCCCAGAAGACTTGCCGATTCGAATACTATATATGCTGCCATCAGCATTAACACCGACGTCCATAGTCAATGTACCAGAAAAATCTTTCTTTAGAGCAATTTCAGGGTAATTAAGATTTCCGGTACGCTCTACTTTATTTTCCCAATCTTTCATATATTGAGCAGCCATATATTTGTGAGCACTGATAGAGTCTACAAATTTTATTTTAGCTTGTTCTGAGCTAGGTTGGCTTTGCCTAATTTCAGTGCCTAATTGGGCAATTTGCTGCTGCAATAAATCGGCAGTCAATTTTGGATGTTGCTCTGTTTCATTGATGTCTGCTGGTTTTTTTTCAGCAATGACTTTCCTTTCAGCCTTGTCAGACGTTAATACTCGCTGAGCAGCTTTAGTTTTATGCTCATCATGATCCACCTTTTTGATAGGATTTGATTTTTGCTGTCCGTTGTTACTGGCAACTTGTTGTGCAGCAGATTCAGCCTGACTTGCCTTACGACCGCCACCCGATTGATTATCTTGCGCTAAGAAGTCAGCCTTATCGTCTATTTTCTCTGACGGTGCACTAATTAAAGTAACATCAATAGGAGTCGCTATGCGCTCTGGCTCTAAGTCCTCTGCACTTAAACTCCAAGCTATAACCATCATTAGATGAAAGAAGACCGCAGCAGCTGTTGCAATCAATAAAACATCTTTATTCTTTAATACCCGGCGATTCCTTATGAAAATAAGCCTAGTTATCATTGCATTGCAATTTTTTATCGATGTGATCCATTAACATGCCAGCTATATTAATTCCAAATTGCTTATCCAACTCTTGAACGCAGGTAGGGCTAGTCACATTAATTTCGGTCAATTTATCACCAATGACATCAATGCCAACAAAAACTAAGCCTTTTTCTCGCAAGGTAGGCCCTACCTGATTAGCAATCCATAAATCTTGTTCTGTTAAAGGTCGCCCTTCAGCATGTCCACCCGCAGCGAGATTACCTCGTGTTTCACCTTGCGCAGGTATACGCGCTAAAGCATAAGGAATGGCTACACCATTAATCATAAGAATTCGTTTATCGCCATCCTTTATTTCAGGCAGATACTTTTGAGCCATGACATAGCGACTATTGTATTGGGTCATGGTCTCCAAAATCACACTCAGATTAGGATCGTTTTGACGCAGATGAAAAATTGATGTGCCCCCCATTCCATCTAGCGGCTTTAATATAATCTCGCCCTGCTCCTGCAAAAAACTTCTGATGCGAGCAGGCTCTCTAGCCACTAATGTTTCTGCACAACATTGAGGAAACCAAGCCGTAAATAACTTTTCATTCGCATCACGCAAAGACTGCGGCTTATTGACTACATAAACCCCCATACTTTCAGCGCGTTCTAATAGGTAGGTTGCATAAATGTATTCTTGATCGAAAGGCGGATCCTTACGCATCAAAATGACATTTAATTGATCCAAAGGAATATCTTGTTCAGCAATGAACTGATACCACTGCTGAGCATCACGCTGCACAGTCAGAGTTCGAGTTCTTGCATAAGCCCTGCCATTTCTGAGAAACAGATCATTAAGCTCCATATAATGCAGCTCCCAACCTCTCACTTGTGCTTCAAGCAACATGGCAAAACTAGTATCTTTTTTGATATTGATATGGTCTATGGAATCCATGACCATGCCGAGCTTAATAGGCATTATTGTCCTTTAATGTTCTTTAGTAGCAGATGATTAATGAGTTTATTTTATAGATAGTTATTTACCTTGAAAAGATTTTTTGGTATAAAGATTGGCTAATTTATAAATTTAGGCGCACCAAGAGGTCAATCATGTCTAGAGTATGTCAAGTAACTGGTAAACAACCTGTTACAGGTAACAACGTATCACACGCAAACAACAGAACTAAAAGACGTTTCCTTCCTAATCTGCAACATCACAGATTTTGGGTAGAAAGCGAAAACCGTTGGGTGCGCCTTAGAATTTCTACAAAAGCAATGCGTATCATTGATAAAAACGGTATAGATGCTGTTTTAGCTGATTTACGTAAAAACGGCACCAAGGTTTAAGGAGATAAACAATGCGCGATAAAATTAAATTAATTTCTACCGAAGGCACTGGTCACTTCTATACCACGACCAAAAACAAACGCACTATGCCAGAAAAAATGGAGATCAAGAAGTTTGATCCTGTTCTTCGTAAGCATGTTATCTACAAAGAAGCTAAAATCAAATAAAGTCTGATTCAAACCAGCATCTTTTAAGATACGAAAGTCAACTACAGCCAAAGCTTGCTGTAGTTGACAAGCTTGATATTAATACCCCACTCAAACTACAGCTACCTACACAAGTAGAAGCAGCATCATTCAGACATATCTTCATTTAGCATGAGTTGCAAGCTTATTCTGTAGAGCTGACAAATTCGCCACGTTTGAAAACAAAATATACTCTGCGAATCTGTCGCCCCTAAATAGTAAAGCCTTAACTCAATCAACTAAAGCCTATACCAATCCCACCGGATTCCTAGTAAGAATACCCTTAGCGTCTAAATCAGGCACCACACCAATAGAATAGGATTTTTTGGGCTTATTCGCTCCCTGACAATTGATACTAAAGCGATGCATAGACTCATCCAACTTCAACGCTGTTAACTGCCCCCCCCATAAACAACCTGTATCAATACCATAACAATTGCGCCCCTCATAATAACCTAAACTAGACCAATGCCCGAAGATAATACGCATATCTGCATTTTTACGCTTAGGCGCATCAAACCAAGGAAATAAGTTACTAGGCTGTGAACCTATTGGACCACTATTAACAAAATCAAGACGTCCTTGCGCGTCACAATAACGCATACGGGTAAAACAATTAATCACAAAGCGTATCCTAGCAACGCCTTTTAAATTAGGCGACCAAATATTGGGCTTATTACCATACATTTGTTTTAAAAAGACTTCATAGTCTTTGTCTCTGAGCGTTTGTTCCGCTAAGATAGCCATTTTTTGAGCTTTCTTGAAATCCCATTGCGGAGGCAATCCCGCATGTAGCAGACAGAAATCATTGCTATAGTGCAATAAAGGCCGATGCCTTAACCAATGAATGAGCTCATCTCTATCAGGAGCATCAAGCACCTGGGTAAGACTATCCTTTTTATTAGCGATCTTTGGCAAACACGATGCAGCTAGTAAATGCATATCATGATTACCCAGCACAGTAATCGCCGAACTGCCTAAGGATTTGACAAAACGCAGGGTTTCTAACGACTTTGGGCCACGATTTACTAAATCACCGGCAAACCAAAGCTGATCAGAATTTTCATTGAACGAGATAACATCAAGTAGCCTTAATAAATCATCAAAGCAACCTTGTATATCTCCTATAGCATAAATAGACATTTAACTAATGTAAGGTTCGGGGAATAGATAGAGTGAATCTAGGAATTATGGCATTAAAATTATCCCCCTCATCCGAACACATGACATATTGACCTTGCATAGTGCCTACTGGAGTTTCAATGATCGCGCCACTGGTATAACGAAACTTTTCTCCTGGTTTAAGATAAGGGTGTTCACCAATAACGCCCTCCCCCCTAACCTCCTGAATCTTGCCATTTGAATCAGTGATTAACCAATGTCGATTTAAAAGCTTTGCAGGAACGGATCCTTCATTAGTAATGGTGATGGTATAGGCAAATACATACTTACCTTTTTCTGGAGCAGACTGCTCAGCAATAAAAAAAGGCGTAGATTCAACTATTATTTTGTTTTTTTCAGTCATTGATAGATCATATAGATATTACTTATTAATCGAAACATTGTAGCTTATTCATAATAGGCAAGTAAGTATTTCATACAAAATAAACCAGCAAAACAAAGACCATCAATGGTCTCACTTAAATAGGACAGCACATTGTATATTCATATCATTGGTATTTGCGGAACATTTATGGGCGGACTAGCCGTTATTGCGAGACAAATGGGTCATCAAGTCAGCGGCTCCGACCAGAATGTTTACCCCCCTATGAGTACGCAATTACAGGAACAAGGCATAGAGCTAATGAATGGCTATCAGCCTGAGAACCTAGATGGAGAGCCGGATTTAGTTATCATAGGTAACGCACTTTCGCGTGGAAACTCTGAAGTTGAAGCCGTTCTAAACAGAGGCCTCAGTTATATATCAGGACCTCAATGGCTAGCAGATCATGTACTCCATGATAAATGGGTGCTAGGTGTTGCAGGAACTCACGGCAAGACCACAACATCCAGCATGTTAAGCTGGATACTCGAACATCAAGGCTACAACCCCGGCTTTTTAATTGGCGGCATTCCTCTTAACTTTGGCATTTCTGCACGCTTAGGCGGCGGCCCTGAAAATAAATCAGGCTTCTTTGTTATTGAAGCTGATGAATATGATTCTGCATTTTTTGATAAACGCTCAAAGTTTGTTCACTACAGACCTCGGACTGCAATACTCAACAACCTAGAATTTGATCATGCTGACATTTTTCCTGACCTAGACGCTATTAAACGACAATTCCATCATCTGGTTAGAACCATACCTGGCGAAGGCATTATTATTTGTCCGGAGCATGACAACAATCTTAAAGACACGCTCAACATGGGTTGCTGGACACCTGTTGCAAACACCTCAATCAATGGTGACGCAGTTTGGAATGCTCATCTGATAAAAGCCGATGGCAGTCGATACTCCGTACTTTTTGAGAATCTTGAACAAGGCATCATTGATTGGACCTTAACCGGTGAACACAACGTTTATAATGCTTTAGCTGCCATCGTTGCCGCTAGCAGTATCGGCATACTCCCTAAAGACGCTATAACCGCTTTGAATCAATTCAAAAATGTTAAAAGGCGTATGGAAGTTATCGCTACCATTAATGGCGTGACTCTTTACGATGATTTTGCACATCATCCAACCGCAATTGCAACCACCCTAGATGGCTTACGTAAACAAGTGGGGCAAGAGCGCATTATCGCTGTTGTAGAGCCTCGATCAAATACCATGCGTCTTGGCATACACACCCAAACACTGGCTGAATCTTTAAACTTGGCAGATATCGCCATCATTTATCAACCACAAAACTTAGGCTGGGATTTAAGCGCAGTACAAAAATATGCTGACAACATAACGATTTATTCCTCACTAGAAGACATCATTGCTAAGCTCAAAGAAGAAGCGGAACTTGGTGGGCATTATGTCTTAATGAGCAATGGCAGTTTCGGTGGTATTTATGAGCGTCTACAAGCTGAATTAAGCTTAGCAAATGAAACACCAGAAGAAACAAATTAAGAATTTAGGCTCTATGTGACATAGTGGATAATCTTTGTTTACCTCTATGCAGAGGATACAATGTTTTATTGTAGGGGCGAATTCATTCGCCCCTACAAGACCAAGCATCCTTCATATCAAGGTTTACATCAGCCTAGGCATTATCTTATAGCGATTTTGATAAGAAATAACATTCATTAATCAATAAACATAAATGATGAAATGATAAGCAAAAGCTCCATTTATTATGTCGATTTTATTAAACTGCTATCCACCATAATTTCCATAAAGCCAGGATTTATCACTATGCTTATTTACAAAGGCTAGATATAAAATAGAAGTTATGTAAAATTCATAACACTTAACGCTACCATTTAGAACTCACATGACTAAAGAAATAATTTTAACCGGCATTACTACCACTGGCACTCCTCATTTAGGTAATTATGTAGGCGCTATTAAACCAGCCATTGCCGCCAGCAAGAATGCCAATGTCACACCCTTTTATTTTCTCGCTGACTACCACGCCCTAATCAAATGCCAAGAGCCGGATAGAGTCAGACGTTCCAGCTTAGAAATCGCCGCAACTTGGCTAGCCCTAGGCTTAGATACTTCAAATGCTGTTTTCTATCGTCAGTCTGATGTTCCAGAGATTATGGAACTCATGTGGATGTTAACCTGCGTAGCCTCTAAAGGCTTAATGAATAGAGCGCACGCTTATAAAGCCGCAAGTGCTGAGAATGAGCAGAGCGGAGAAAGCGATCTCGATAAAGGCATCAATATGGGCTTGTTTGCTTATCCCATATTAATGGCAGCTGACATCCTGATGTTTAATGCCCATAAAGTCCCCGTGGGAAAAGATCAGATACAACATATCGAAATGGCGAGAGACATTGCTGGTCGATTTAACCATATTTATGGCGAACACTTTGTCTTGCCCGAAGCTGTTATTGATGAACATGGCGCCACGCTATCAGGCATGGATGGTCGTAAAATGAGCAAAAGCTACAACAATACCATTCCGTTGTTTGAACCTGAAAAGAAACTAAAGAAACTTATTAACAAAATCCAAACAAATTCCTTGGAGCCAGGCCAGGCCAAAGATCCAGAGACCTGTACTTTATTCAGTATCTATAAAGCTTTTGCCAGTGCCGATGAGGTATCAGAAATTCGTCAACGCTATGCTGAAGGTATCGCTTGGGGAGAAATGAAAAGCGTGCTGTTCGAACATATTAACGAACACATCACGCCAGCTAGAGAGCGCTACGAAGCCTTACTACAAGCGCCTGAGCATATTGAACAACAACTACAAGAAGGCGCACTAAAAGCACGCGCTGTGAGCATTCCCTTCATGAAAGAATTACGTAAAGCCGTAGGTATTTCAAGAATTTCATTATAAAAAACTTTTTTATCGATCCTACAAGATCATGATCGTCATAAGTGCAATACGGCTATTGCCTATTGCACCCTTCGGGCTAGATACTACTTAAAAATCGCAGATTTAATTTAATATCGATGTGCCTTTAATCTGAACAAACACCGATATACCGACCTTGAGCCTCAACAATACCAATGATTTACTGGTGATATGTGCTAACAATAATTGCTGACCTACCCGTAACTGAACGACTGCTTGACTATCTGATTCCTCAGTTAGTTGACTAATAACGGCAGGCAATATATTAAGTATGCTTGTTGAATTGGGTTCTACTAAGCTAATACTGACATCTCTTGCGTAAATCTGCACTCTTAGCATTGTTCCTATTTCTGCATCAACAGCGGCTAGACTCAGTGAGCCACCCTCAAACTCAACACGAGTTAGATGATAATCGTTTTCATGCTCGGATATAATTACTTGCCATACAGTTGCAGCCTCTCTATCTTGCGCCAATGGCAAATCGAGACGACTTTGTGTTTCTGCTAAAGACCCTGATGCTAAGACGCAACCCTCCTCTAAAATAACCAGCGTATCTGCTAATTGTGCAACTTCCTGTTGAGAATGAGTGACATAAATTACCGGAATATCCAGTTGTTGATGTAAGCGAGCCAAATAAGGCAATATTTCTTGCTTACGTTTGATATCAAGAGACGCCAGCGGCTCGTCCATTAAGAGGATTTCTGGATTAAGCGCCAAGGCTCTTGCAATAGCGACCCGTTGCCGCTCACCACCTGATAAATTACTAGGCATACGTGCCAATAAATGACCGATACCCAACAGATCAATGGTTTGATTAAGCTTGATCATGCCCAAATTATTTTTGACGCGTTTCAAACCATAATGCAGATTATCTAAAACACTTAAGTGCGAAAACAGATTAGCTTCTTGAAACACGTAACCTAATGGTCGCTTGTATGTGGACAGAAATATCTTACGCTCACTATCTTGCCAAACAGCGCCATTTATTTCTAAATAGCCTTGCTGTGCTTGTTCTAACCCAGCGATGCAACGCAGTAGCGTCGTTTTTCCTGAGCCAGAATGACCGAACAACACTGAAACACCCGTGCTAGGCAAGGCCAAATCGACATCCAATGTGAAGTCACCATAATTTAGCTTAAATCGTGCATTAATGACTGTCATTTAAACGGCTGCGCCATGGGTGAGGTTTTAATCTGAGTATAAAGCACTAACAACACTGTAAATGAAAACAATAACAGACAACCTGCCAACCAATGCGCATCGGCATATTCCAATGCTTCAACATGATTATAGATTTGCACTGACACTACGCGTGTTTTATTAGGAATATTGCCGCCTATCATCATAACAACACCAAACTCGCCAACCGTATGCGTAAAACCCAAAATAGCAGCCGTAATAAAGCCAGGCTTTGCCAATGGCATTACCACAGTAAAAAAACTATCTAAAGGACTCGCTCTTAAAGTAGCTGCAGCCTCAAGAGACTGCTTGCCTATCATTGCAAAAGAAGATTGCAAGGGCTGCACGACAAACGGCATAGAATACAGCACCGAGCCCAAGACTAAGCCGTAAAAGGTAAAAGATAATGTTCCGATACCTAGCCATTGGGTAAACTGACCGATGATTCCAGTTGGCCCCATTAATACCAATAAGTAAAAACCCAATACCGTTGGCGGCAACACCAACGGCAGTGCCACGATGGCATTAATAACTCCTTTCAAAGAAGAATTTGTTCTACTCAGCCACCAGGCTAAAGGAGTGCCGATTAATAACATAATAGTTGTAGCAATAGCGGCCACTTTAAAAGTAAGCAGCAAGGTATCGAGATCAGCAGAACTTAGCATCAATGAATTTAATCTTATTGGGCTAAATCATAGCCGTATTTTTTGATAACCTCCAAAGCTGGAGCGGATTTTAAATAAACGAGTAACTCGGTTGCAGCAGGATTTTCAATGCCGTTATTTAATAGCACTGCCGCTTGTTTAATTGGTGCATGTAACTGTGCAGGAACTATCCAAGCTGAACCATTAATGATTTTACCATTTTCAAACACTTGCGATAAAGCAACAAAACCCAGTTCTGCGTTGCCAGTACTAATAAACTGGCAGGCTTGAGCAATATTTTCACTCTGCACGATCAAAGGTTGTAACTTATCCTGCAATTTCAGATCATTCAAAACTTCTATAGCCGCAGCACCATAAGGTGCAAGCTTTGGGTCTGCCAAAGCTAGATGCTTAAAATTACCTGAACTTAGTATTTCACCTTTTTCATCTACGTAACCAGCTGTTGCTGACCATAGTACTAACTTACCCACTGCGTATATAAATTGACTACCGGAAACAGCGTAGCCGTCCTTAATCAATTTTTGAGGACTCTTTTCGTCTGCTGCCAATAGTATTTCAAAGGGCCCACCATTTTCGATTTGTGACACAAATTTGCCGGTAGAGCCAAACGATAAATTAGCACTGTGACCGGTAGCTTTTTCAAAGCCAGCGGCTATTTCAGACATAGGCTTGCTGAAGTTAGCGGCTACAGCAACTAAGGTTGTGGCTGCGAAAGTGCTTTGACACATCAATAATAAAAAAAACAGACAAAAACGTATCAATACATTCTTAAACATATTAGGTTCCTTTTTTTTGAGTTTAAATGATTACTAGGCAATTACCGAAATTCTTAAATTCTTTGATAAAGTAACTGTAATATCGTTTATATAGCATTCTCACGGAGAGCATCACTGACCACAGTTAAACTTTTATGTAACTGCTTATAGTTAAATCAGTTCATTTGTAGAGACTACAAATCCTTAACCGTCTTAATTGTGGGGGACGAAGAGCGAGGGAGCGATGACATTACTTTAAAATTTAACTTGCAGTTTCGCATTATTAATAAGCTCATTTGTAAAGTATTAAGTGGCAAAGTGATTCGAGTTCTGGAGGTTAATGTAGATTCAGTAATGTAGTTCAGCTACCCAGCGATTAAAGTCTTGTAGCCAAGATTACACAGGCCAGTAGCCAATCATTAAGCTTGATTGCTGGCATGTTGATTCATGCTGTTTTTTGCAGTCATATTGGGCGCGAATTCTCAAGCAGCCAATAAGGAAACCAGCCATATTAACATCCTAGTTGCCGTTAACTCATAAAACAGCAGAACTTAGCATTTTTGAAGATACTTATTGGGCCAATTCATAGCCATATTTTTTAATCACTTCCAAAGCTGAAGCCGATTTCAAATAAGCTAACAAAGCTTTTGCAGCAGGATTTTTAGCACCATTATTTAATAACACAGCCCCTTGTCTAATAGGTGTATATAAATTTGTTGGAACTATCCAAGCTGAACCGCTCGTTATTTTACCGTTTTCAAAAACTTGTGATAGGGCTACAAAACCCAGTGCAGCGTTGCCAGTACTCACATACAGATGGGTTTGTGTAATACTTTCATTCTCTACAATTAAGGGGGTTATAGTATCTTGCAATTTCAAGCCATTTATTACTTCGAGCGCTGCTGCACCATAAGGTGCTAGCTTAGGATCTGCCAAAGCAATATGTCTAAAGTCACCTGAGCCTAGAATTTTACCTTTGTCATCCACATAACCGGGTATTGATGACCATAATACTAACTTTCCTACCGCGTATACAAATTGGGTACCAGTTAACGCAAAGCCATCCTGTATCAATTTTTTAGAGCCTTTTTCGTCTGCTGCCAACAGTATCTCAAAGGATCCACCATTTTCAATTTGTGAAACAAATTTTCCGGTAGTGCCGAATGATAAGTTAGCACTATGTCCGGTAACTTTTTCAAATTTAGCGGCTATTTCGGTCATGGGCTTACTAAAATCCGCGGCTACAGCAACTAAGGTTGTTGCAGAAAAACTGCTTTGACTCAGCAATAACATAAAAAGTAGACTAAAACATAATAAAATATGTTTAAACATATGAGTTTCCTATTAAGAGTTTAATGATGTTTAGTTCTAAACTAAACATAATATATTTTTCGAATCAGGCTCATAAAGTACATTTATGAGTATCTTTAATTACGAACCTAGTTGTACTCATAGAATAATATAAAACAGTTAAATGTTATTAATTATTAAAACTTCAACTAAATTAGTTGAGTTATTCAAATCCATAAGCTCTAATAAAACTCCTATCGTAAGATAAAACAAACACAGCCGCTTTAAGATTTTATGAACGAGGGTTGGCAATCCACCCAATTAATTTGTTTAAAACAGTCAATATAAAATTTTCTTATTCCTCTGAACCAAAACATTTTGAGTAATCAATCCAGACCTCACAGGAATGAGCGCGGCTTAAAAATAAAACCTCGATTTCACAAAGTTGCTTATGTATGCCCCTTGATAGGGCATAGCTATCTGCAGAGGTCTCTATCTCAGCATAGAGACGATAAAAAATTCTTTAGGTGCTTATTGCATCCACCCATTTATCGAAAGAGAACTTATTTTATAAGAGCGCATGTAATACGCCCCTACAACCCCCAACAAAATGTTATCGTTATTTTGTGGAAAGGATAACAATTACTCGCGTAGATACCTATTTTCATTCAGAGTGCATGTTAATAAAACGCGAATTCAACTCTGAAGTACAAATTTTAGTATTCAGGAGCCTGTCGATGATTGAGTTTTTGCATAACATCCTCAACTTGACTCTCCGTTATATTTTCAAAACTACTGCCTTTCTTAAAGTGTTGCCTGATCAAGCCATTGGTATTTTCATTTAGCCCTCGCTCCCACGAAGAGCAAGGATGCGCGAAATATACTACTGCATTTAGTTGTTGCGCAATGCTTTCGTGGCCTGCGAACTCTTTGCCCTTATCAGCAATGGTTAACACTTTATCCATACATGGCTTCAGCAACATGACCGTGGCTTGTGTGATAACCTCAACATGCTTACTATCAACTTTCTTAATCAATGTGAATTCGATACCCGATCTACGATAGCTACCAATGCATCTTGGTGATTTTCCCCAATTACCGTTCTATTCCCAATCTCCGATTCTCGCTTTTTGTTCGACAATCTCAGGGCGTTCATCAATGCTGACTTTGTTCCTAATCTGCCCACGCTTATCCTTTGATCCGCATTGCTTTTTACGCTTTTTATTGCTGTGGCGTAGGTGCTTAAATAACTCCCCACCTTGGCGCTTATTCGCCCAAACATGCTGATATATCCGTTCATGACTGATTTTAATGTTTTCCTCTGTTATCAGCCAACCAGAAACCTGCTCAGGACTATAATCTAATTGAATCTTTTCTTCAATAAAGGCACAAACTTCCTGCGTCATCTTTAGTGTCTTGGCAGCATTTTTTCTACAGCCTAGTGCTTTAGCATTAGTCTCTTCAGGGCAATGCTTTCCAGTGTTGCGACTAAGTTCTCTTCTAACTGCTGAAGCTGATACACCTAGGATCAACGTCATGTCTTTTTGCTGCATGCCTGCTTTCTTTAATGACTCAACCTAGTATCTTTGTATTTCGGTTAGCTGTTTATAGCCTTTCATAGGCTTCCTAATCTTTGGTCGGATTGAAAAAGCCCTGAACTATATCAGCTAACCACGTTCTTTCCTGTTAAAAATGAATTGAACTTATTAGTTGAATCTAAGACTTTTAATAGTGCGACAGATGCTAGACTTACTTTTCGCCTTTAGCCTTGTGTCTGCTCTTAGGAGAGTTATATCTAAAACGAGCGTTTAAATAGAGCTGTACCGCCTTAAGTTGGTAGTCAAATCAATAATTTAGTGCTCACTGGCTGGTTTGATCTGGCTTTTTTGTGATTGAAAAACTGAGAATTATTGCGGATGTTTTTTAGAAATGGGACAGAATTAGGATGATTTTAGATTAAAGAGAATCCTACAGCACAATGAAAAATGGCCTAGAGAACAGGAAAGCTCTCTAAGCCATTGGTTTCTTTGCACTTCTCGAAACCAGAATTTGGTACCGAGAGCCGGAATCGAACCGGCACTGAGTCACCCCAACCGGATTTTGAATCCGGCGCGTCTACCAGTTCCGCCATCCCGGCAAAGAACGAACATTATAATGTTATTTTTTAATAAAAGCTAGCTTATTTTTAAGGTGTATTCATCGCATTAAACTGATAATAT
>CAIZMK010000123.1 GCA_903934035.1 uncultured Methylococcaceae bacterium | reverse complement strand
AAAGAATTAAATAATTATTTCGGCACTCCATACAAGATTTATCTTGAACATGACACAAAAAACTTTTCTACTGCCTGCACTCCATTAATTGGAAAGAAGCTTGCGAATAATTTCATGGGCTATAGCTCAGTACTTAGATCAAAAAATAACACAGAAAGAACAGGTAAAATTGATATTGCTATATATAAAACTTACAATTCCATCGATATCCCCTTATGTGCAATTGAAATAAAGGGATTTAACCCTAGCAAAAAAAATATTATTGAAGACCTAAAGAGAAATGCTGAGTACTTCATGTTTACATCACCTACAGGCGCATCACAACTTTCATTTACTATTTTTATTGCGCTACATAGCTACAAAAATACTTTGAGTGACAAAAAATGTGAGATGAATATAGGCAAAGTACGCAAACGCTATGAGAGATATATCAAAGAAATTGAATTACTTAGCAAATTAAATCATACCATTGACTTATTTACAATTCGCCGAGGTGTTGTTCCCGCCCCATCTGATCCATATATTAAGGAAATGGGGCTAGAAGGGAATGAAGACTATCATTTTATTGGTGCGATTTTGTTAACATGCAAAGAATCAAAAGAAGAAGAAAGTATAAATAGAAACAAAAAAAGTTATTAATCATTGGATTACAATCTTGTTTTGACAGCATTTCTAGACAGAAATTCAACATAATAGATTATTTATAGCTGATACAAAAGGATTTATTATCAATACTTCCATTACATTAATGACTGACTCTGCACTTAGCCATAGGTCACCGGGCACATGTTCAAATTTTAAAATTGAGGCCAATTTAGAAATAACAGATATAGACTAAAAGCTATTTCAGAAAAATCGATTTTTAACTCGAACTTTGATGTTTTAATGTGGAACATATTCCTTCATCCTATTTAAACATCTTACCAATAAAAAGTATTGGCACCCTTTGGACTCCCTGTCCATAGTTAATTTAATACAATAAATTCATGATTGTCAATTTTGAGAAACTAGCAACTGATCCATTCTTTTTCTTAATTGAATCACATTACTATGAATAGAATCTAACGAGGTCTCTATTTTACCCAATACGCGACTTAAAAGTACTTCAGCTGACTTAATCTCGCCCTTTATTATTAAAACATATGCCAAATTGTCAACATTTGTTATGGTAATTGGGTGACTTAATCCAAGAATTGCTTCATTAATACTCAAAGCCCTAGATAAATAGTGCATAGAGCTATTTAAATCACCAATTTTTTCTAGAAAAACTCCGAAATTATTAAGGGTTTCAGCTGTTTTAATATGATGATATCCAAAAGTATTTTTCCTAATATCAAGAGCCTTTTCATAGAACAACCTAGCTGATGTATAATCACCTTTAAGAGTTAACTCATAAGCTAAGTTATCTGATGCTTGAGCTACGCAACCCTCATACTCATAATCGCCTTGTAGATTTTCTAACAATAATAAAGATTTCCTAAAGCATTCCTCACTTGATAAAGCATCATCAAGCTCACGATATAAAAGACCTAAATTATTAATACTAATCGCTAAATCATATTGATTACAATCTAGATTTTTTTCTTGTATTAAAATTGCTTTATTTAAAAGCTCTTTAGCTTCTTCATACTCACCCATTACCGTTAATAACAAACCAAGACAATTCATATTAATAGCTATATCTGGATGATTATCTCCAAATATTTGCGTTGTAATATTTAAAGCTCTTCTGTATAAATTTTCCGATACAACAAAACTATTTAGGGTTTCTTTATAAAAAATAGCAACAACTCGGAGCCAAATAGCAGTTTCTTGATGATCTATACCATTACACAACTCACTTACTCTGATGCCCAGACAACCATAAGATCGTTTTAATTCATTTTTGATAAAAGTGAGTCCTTCAAACTCAAAAATATCACGAATCATTGCACCATAAAGCATATAAGAGTATTGATTAATTAAGTTTAATAATTTATCGTCAGACCAAAAACTTAATTGTTTCGGCATTTCCAAAACCATAAAACAATCTAAAGTTTGTTCAGTGTTTATAAACTGCTCCCATAACACCTTACCTAACACCTGATGACCATTATCGATCTCTACAAAGTAATCAGCCCCTGCACTATTCTCATCCAACAACCAATCCTGCAAGCTCTTATGAAACAGCGCAACGCCTTGCTCAGTCACAGTCAGATAACTACCCAAGCGCTCAATTACTTTAGCGCGTTGGCGTTTACTGTAATTTAATAGGGTTTCTATATCGCTGGTAGGTATGGGGCGAGACGATGCAACTAATATTTCCAGTATCGGTAATAACTCTTGCTCATAGTGATGGGTATCAGGGTATCGGTATTTAAACTCTCTTAAATATAAAGCACTCAAGCCTTTGGGCAGATCATTCAACTGTTTTATGTCGATTATGTTTTGCTGGATGGCGGCTTGTAATTGCCTTACATATAAAAAATTGCCTTGTGCGGCTGTTAATATCTGCTGTTGTGCATGGATTAATTCGGCATCTGCTAAGCCTAAGGTAGGCAACCAATGTTGGATATATGTTTCAACATCGTCTTGATTACGCGGATCATCCGCGTTAATTTCATGCAATCCAAATTGTTCTAATTGGCCACGAATAGCAGATTCTGGCCGACTGGTGACCACCCAACCCAACCAATCGGGTAATTTGCTTAACTGTGAGGCAATTAATTCCGTCAGTTCACTTTGACCGTTTTGTAAGGTTTCATCGAGTGCATCAATAACAATCAATTGTCTGGGGCGATTGCCATTAATGGCATAGCGCAAGGGATTGGCTAATAAATAATCAAACAGATCCACTGGGTTCTTGCGGTCTAGGTCTTTTATTTCTGGCTGATTGAGCAGATGCCGACGATAGTCAGGTAAGCGAGTCGCTAATTGAAAAGCAATCGAACGAATCACTCGCGTGGGGTCTCTGCGTTCTGGACTGTTATAACGACAAAATTGTGCCGCGATCACTTGTGCTTTATTGCTATGTGCCAACCATGCCACCACCGCACTTTTACCCATACCCGGGCCACCACTTAAACAAAAAATACGTGAACTTCTGTCACCCTCACGCCAGGTATTAATTTCATCCAACAGCCATTGCCGTCCGGTAAAGCCTTGTAAACGACTATTGATATCAGGGGTGCAATCTAAGGGTAATAAATATTCCTCAAGCTGACTGATTTCTCCGGCAAAGCGTTGGTTATCAGGATGATCAATCACGGCACAGATTTGTGCAAAGCCTTCGGCATACCATGCTTCAAAAGCATCAGTATCCGCTTGTTGACGCGCTTGCCAGTCATGCATATCTAACCATTGCAGATGACTCACCGATATAGGCAGACTCACATCGACTTCAGGTTGAACCAAAATGGTAAAGACATAAGCTTTGCCGGCACCTAAAGCAATAGCAATTTCATCACGGCATACGCCAGGATCACGGGTGGAATGCTCTGATAAAAAAGCCAGCACGTGATCACTCTCTATAATCCCTTCGGTGACTTCTCGACGCCAATCGTCACCAAATTCAATACGCTCACGATCTAACCAAACCTCATGACCTAAGTGGGAAAGACCGGTTTTAATGCGTAAGACTAAAGCTTCTGCGGCGTTATCATGGCCGTAACTGAGGAAAATTTTCATGTGATGACTATCCGTGCTGTATGTTTAGCAAGCTATTAATTTTTCAGTGAATTATAAAGTGAATTAGGATTAGTTGAACCTTTTGAGAAGCACAGCTCTTATGCTTTCGCGATGTTTCTAGCAATCGGAGAAAGTGTATCCAGTAACTTTGTATTCTCGATGGCAATCGCTCTAAAATTGACCGACAGTCTATTATCTGAGGCGAGTTGCATCCAATAGGCACTGGCATTTTTCATGGCAGGAATCCAAATATCTAAAGTTTCACTAGTCGGCATGGGCGGTGCTAATTTACGCGGTACTATTTCACCATTAATGGGTGCATACAACATAGGTAACACATCGTAAGCGGGTGCAAGTCGGTAGGGAAAATCACCATTAAGATCATTAATCAGAGACGCATTGCCAAAATGCTGATCTGTATTACCAATCAATTGTCCAAAAACGGCTTGATAACACAGTGCCTTAGCCTCAGTTGAGGGGATCATTTTTTGACCGACTAAGCGAATTGCAGCTTTAAGCCAAGTATCTCTGATACCAAAATATTCATCATCGATCGCCCCAATAGAAATAACGCCACTGCGTCCGTGAGCGCCATGCCTGTCAAAACGTGTCACCTCTAAAAACACGCGATTTCCAGCAAACAAGACCTCTGATTTTGCCGCAGCAAATTCAGTATTTCTGATGGATTCTAAAGCAATGTGCTCCGCAATCAGTAAATCTCGCCATCGTGTACTAACGGGGGTGTCATCAGCAGGTGAAAATTTCACAATCACACTTTCTATTACGTCATGTTCATTACGTATGATGGATGTCGTAAATTTAGGTTGCTCACCTCCCGCACTCGACCCTGCAGAGGTGCCGGTCATCGCTTCTTCTGCTAATTCCACATAACGCGTTTCTCTTTCATTAACGTGTATGGGTTTAAGCGGTGCTGTTAATGATTGATAGAAATACGTCAACGATTCATTACCCATAATAATGTCACCGATACAATCTTCGCCTCGGCATACCAAGGCATTCAACGCATCATCATCGCTCCAATCAGCGATCCGTTCTGGAAGGCGAAGATCTCTATTTTTATTAGTGAATGACCGACCGATAAAGCCTTGTGGCCGCATGTCTTGAAGAAAATAAGGTAGGCCATCAAAGAGTTGTCGACCTTTGTATTGATCCAATTCTATGGCAAATTGTCCTGCTACCAAAACACTAAGTTCACCATAAGTCTGAACAGCGCCTTGAGGTGTGACTCGAAAGATTGGAAATTTCGCCCCCAACCCACGGAGATCGCGAGTGCACGCGTACCTAGTTGACCGTGCCTTTCCAATAGAGATTACGCTATCCCCTGCACTGGCCATTAGCCTAGAAAACTTCGACTGACTTATATTAAGCTTATGCAACAAATCGGCCGTTTTTTTAGCTCCACCTTGTAATGCACTTTTAAGTTGATTGTGTAGGCTATCCATTATTCTTT
>CAIZMK010000122.1 GCA_903934035.1 uncultured Methylococcaceae bacterium | reverse complement strand
CCACCAATACGCATAACATTAGTAGCACCTGGATTTCCTGAGCCTTGATCTCTTGGGTCTGGTAATCCCATCAACTGACAAATTATAATCGCACTTGAAATTGAGCCGACAAGATATGCAACGGGGACAAATAACCATTGAATCATTTAGTTTTACCTTAGTATTATTTTGAGTTTATTTGTTCTAATAAAAATTTCATTTTATTAGCTTAAGTTTATGAGAAAATTAATAATTATCTAATAAAATTTATTAGTTTATATTTTAATAAAATTTTTATCTAAAACATCTGCTATGTGTTTAGCCATTGACTCAACAACTGTTATTGATACCGAATTACCAAATTGTTTATATTGTTGAGCTCTACTAATATCTGATGGAAATGAGAATTTGTCATTACCTTTATCATCTATAAATCCATAATTTATAAATCCTTGTAATTTACCCCATTCACGTACAGTCATGTTTCTTAATCCTTCTTTATTAAGGCTAGTTTTTTTTGATGGAACTAAAGCCCCCCCAATATGTTCTTGGAAATCAATTATTATATTTCGCTCTTTACCAGACCCACCAGTTGCTAAGATAGTATTAGATATTGGTACTTCTATCGATTTATCATTAACAACTATATAACCAAAACCATTACCTTTACCCTTGTGTCTAATCTTATGTTTTTTCATCGATTCAAGACAACCTGAAGAAATATAATAATCAGAGCTAGCACCTAATTCGATTACATCATGTAGATCTTTGTATAAGTTAATATCAGTTCTTGAAAATGGGATTGGTGGTATTTTTTGGTCTTGAATTATGTCACGTCTAAATCCGATTAGATATACGCGACTTCTTCTTTGAGGAAGACCAAAGTTTTTGGTGTTACGTATAAAATTATTTCTATCAAATATTACTTCTTTCATACCGAATAAATTTGTAATTACTTTTACACCTTCTATTATGTAATCTAAATCGATACATAAAACTTCTAGGATTGTTTTGAAAGTTTGCCCTTTCATATGTGTTGTTAAACCTTCAACATTTTCTAGAAAAAAAGCTTTGGGTCTATTTCTTTCTATTATATCTGCGACATCATAGAATAATGTGCCTCTAATTTTATCTTTAAAACCTTTTTTTTGCCCAGCTATACTAAATGCTTGGCATGGAAATCCACCCAATAAAACATCAAATTTAATTTCATTTATTTTTATTTTAAATTCTTCCGATGACACGTCATTAAAAGGATTTTCTCCATAAAGATGTTCGTATGTTTTACATGCGTATTTATCAACCTCTGCGGAAAGTTTATTTTTAAAGCGATTTGTCAGTTCAAATCCTCTTCTAATACCACCAATGCCAGAAAAAAGATCTATGGTTGTGTATTTATTTATATCAGTGTCATTCATTTTTTATTTTAAACTTATTTAAAATTCTTCACCCAAGCTGGACGAGACTTATAACCCCATCTTTAAGGTTTTAGATTTCAAAAACTATTGAAGTATCAAAACGTTTCGATCGGGGGTACTAACCATGACATACATAGCATATTGCAATACATGTTAATAATGTATATTAAATAAAATTTATAGGGTAGCTCATAAATTTTTGTCAGAGTAATTTAACCAAGGCAGCAATGACAGCAGCATGCGCCACCATTATTTAACTCCAATGCTGGTCGGGGCTTGCAACCCCGACCGAAACGTTTGGAAGAACCTAAGTGTTGCTATATAACTAAAGGAAGTGTGGAATGTATGATCGCAGTTTTTTTCTAATGATAGATGCAATATCAAACATTAGAGACGGGCTTATAAACCACGTCCCGCATGGTAGGGATCAAATTCTACCCACCAGACCAGACCTCACCTCGCTTCATTTACCATATCAGCGGCCATCGCCTTATAGCCAGCATCCAAGGCAGTATCGAGTACATGTGGCCGCAATAAGACCTCGATAACAAACTCAACTTCGTTAGCTAATAATTCTATAGAAACCATCGTAAACCGCTTCATTTAGGGTAATTGTCATTTTCTTGTGCATATTAATCTCTTAATACTTTATACGTATAGTGAACTTTAGTATAAAAGAAATCTAACAAGTTTGGGTTAACAGCAAGCAGCCTCGATGGAACATAGTGGAATCGAGGAAATAGAACCCTCGAAAACCCTCGCAGCGCGTTGCTGCATCGAGGCTACGTTATTTCAAAAAAGAATTTATTTTAAATCAGCCGGATGAAACATAGTTGACTTTAAGCGGGACGGATCAAAGTCAATATCTGCGCCATCAGGCATTGCCAGTAATTCAGCAATATTGGCTTGATTTTTATGTTGCTTTATATAGTCGGTTAGTATTTTAACAATGGCTTCTTGAGCATTATGATAATGACTAACAGTAATCACTTCATTAATTAAGGCGTCATCTAAGTTAATAATAGTCATTATGTACTCCGTTATGTTCAAGAAATATTTTATGCCCAACACTACATAAAATTATAACTCATTATAGGATGTGCCGACCTAAGGAGGCGCATCAATCGTGAACGATGTGCCTTATGTCTTTACATATCTTATCGTACTATTCCCCAGCCTCACGTAGGGCAAAGTCGACTACTTTATCGCTAAGCCAAATACCACGCTGGCGCATACGCCTTATGGCTTCTGTCATTAAAATAGGATAACCCTGTTTTTGAGCTTTTAACAAAATACCCAAGGAGCCAGTCAGCGTTAACCCTGATAAACGGGCAAAGCGTCGACCGACATTTTCATCAATGGCAACCAAGTAGATGCCTTGTTGCAAAGCCAACTGAATGACGGCGGCTTCTCCTGAATCAAGTGAATTTTGTAATAACAAAGGAATTTTAGTAGGCTGCTGTTGCTTGTGCAACCACGTCAGCTTATCAAATTCTGAAATAGCAAAGCCATCTACCCCACCCGCCTGAATCTCCTTACATACTTCAAAAGGCACCCAGACTCGACTATATAACAATGGCAACATGTCCAATGAACCTGTTGCGGCAATCAAAGAAATGATTGGCGTCGTGTTGATTACCAGCTCTTTTTTCTCAAGCATTGTCAAAATCCGATTGCAGATCATGCTCAGTTAAATCAATAACGGCAACACCGTAGTGATGTAAGCTTAGCAAAAACTCTACCCGCTCCATGCCCACAAGAGCGGCAGCTGTACCACTGGAAATACGCTTGAGCTCATACAACTTAACGGCCATGGCCATTTTAGCCTCATGCTCAAATTGTTCTGAAGATTGTTGCAAAGCATCCGGTAATTGTTCAGGATAGTTAACGATCATTTGCATAAGATTTCTCCTGTTTAAAATATTCTGCTAGTTGATAACTACGAACGATGCGCATCGTGCCTTTGCACTAATACATGGCGTATCTTATCGCGTTAATTGATAAAACACTTGCTTTAGAACTTTCCACAAGATGTCCACGCTCTAAAATTTGATCCAAATGAAAATCAAACTGATCGCTCCAATAGATGCGTTTATTTTTAAACTTTACCGTTTTAAATAAGGCATATTCACAAAGCGGTTTGTAACTAGGGATACGCTCCAGCTCGGCCTTAATATTAAAGTCTACTATCGAATCATCATCTAAAAATATGCGCAGAATATAATTATCTTTCGGTTCTACATTAATCAATTTCATAAATAACTCGGTTTATCTTAAGGGTTCTATACTAAAGGGCTCTTGACCTGATACAGCTAACGGCTAAAATTATAAATCATTATACCGCGAACGATGTGCTTCTGGCCTTTGCATCTATTCGTAACAGATCTAATCATGCTAGTACTTCCGAATGCTCGCTAGACCTCAAAGAAACGCTAGAACTAACTAGCGTTCGCTAGACTGATTAAATCTGTCTTTAGAAGTATCCTGATTAATTAGGGCCGTAGGCGGTTTAATCTATACGAAATATTTGCGTAGGGTGGATTCGCGCTAGCAATCCACCACATACGGAGCGACAAAATACCCCCCACTTAGATGCTTAGTCGAGTGATTTTTTGTTCGATTGTTTTCGGTATTGCGTGTGTGGCGGTTTGCTGTCGCGAAACCGCCCTACGACTTAGGGATTAGCTTGGATAGGCTTTTTATGCCGGATATTACATAAATTTATAACTCATTATAGGATGTGCCGACGTAAGGAGGCTTTTCACTTTTTACAGACAACACGGGCATCTGTAGAGGCTAATATTTCTCCTACTCAGGCAGTTTGTTCTCAGAGTCAGTCATTTATTCGCGCTAGTGGGGCTATTGGTTCTTCAAGTCGCTTATGTTTCTCTTCTTTACCGCCACTTTAGTTTACTTGTCGCTTTGTTTGGCCTCCAACTGGGGCAATAGGAGGA
Source organism: uncultured Methylococcaceae bacterium (assembly GCA_903934035.1). Taxonomy (GTDB): domain Bacteria; phylum Pseudomonadota; class Gammaproteobacteria; order Methylococcales; family Methylomonadaceae; genus Methylobacter_C. Next base: position 40,104 of record CAIZMK010000122.1, on the reverse strand, counting down.
CAAACTGACTGAGTTAGTGTTCAAGTACAGGAAAAAAGAACTACAATCGACCAAGTTGGTGTCTAAGTAGGGTGAGTAAGAGGATAAATTGGCTGGATTTGTGTCCAAGTACAGTGACTAAGGAGAATAATCGAGTGGGGTGGTATCAAAGTACAGTTTACGTAGGTCTGGTTAGGCGCTAGCCTTAACACGACCTACAGCTAATACTGCCCCATCTTTAGTGATAGCCCAATATGCCCCTAGACCATCACCGCGATATTGTCACTCTTGCGTGGGAATGCTTAATACTTTAAACATTTTCCATTATAATCATCTTATTAATTTACTTTAAAAATCCAATGAATAACACTCAAATAAAATGTCTAGCGGTATTTGCCATCTTTGCCATTATTGGTTTTGGCCCTATCTCTCCAGGGTGTTTAATCGGCATGTACGTTGTTATGATGCGTCCAAGATGGTTTTTACAATTGGCAAACAATCTATATAGCAATCGCAGCGTTCCGAACCTTATTGAGAGCAAACACATGCGTATTAAGGCTTTTGTATGTTTATTAACTTTATTCATCATAGATATAGCGCCAGTGCCTGTGACTCCTGTGATTGCTTTTATAATTATTTTAAGCAGACCTCAATGGTTTCATCGGGTGATCATAGGAGTTTACAACGATAGGACTTTGCGGTTATAGTAAGCGTCTTTTCTGCTATTAGAAGCTTAAATAGCAAGGCATCAATAAAGCGCTCGTAGCTCAGCTGGATAGAGTAATCGGCTTCGAACCGATCGGTCGGGAGTTCGAATCTCTCCGGGCGCGCCATCTTTCTTAGATCTAACTTCCCTGTCTATATTGCCGAATATGATTCAGGCAATCAACGCCTTGGCTGCCAAACAAGACCCACAAGTGTCACAAGACAAAAGCCTGCCCCTGCATAAAAAGTAAATTCAGGTCCAAACTGATCCCAAAGTAATCCTGCAACGCCACTGGCTATCAACAGCGCTATGCCGCTCATCAAATTAAAGAACCCATAAGCAGTACCCCGTAAATCGGCAGGTGCACTATCTGCGACCATTCTTGCCAGTAAACCTTGTGTCATCCCTAAATGAATGCCCCATAGAGCAACACCCGCTATCAAAACACCCCAATGATCATTAGTGGCTAATACCAAATCAGCTGCAATAAGAATAACTAAACCGATTGCTAATAACTTAGTATGACTCATACGATCAGAAAGCTTACCGAAGGGATAAGCCGATAAGGCGTATATAAGATTCATAGCCACCATAATTAGAGGCACCAGTGCCATCGGAATACCTGTTTGCTGAGCACGCAGCACTAAGAAAGCCTCACTAAAACGCGCCAAAGTAAACACTGCGCCAATAGCGACCACCCACCAATAATTGTTACCTAGCCGCTTAAGGCTTTCTTTACTAATCGGATTTGTACGCTTAACAGGATCTAGGTTTTTAGGTTCACGAACGCCGAACAATAGCAGTGCAACGGCCATTAATCCAGGAATTACCGACACCCAAAATATCGCACGAAAATCATTTGCCCACAGCAGCATCAAACCTGCCGCTAACAGAGGCCCAATAAATGCACCGACCGTATCTAAGGATTGTCTCAGCCCAAATGCCGCACCGCGCAGATGCACAGGTGCAAGGTCAGCTATCAAAGCATCTCGAGGCGCGCCACGTATGCCCTTGCCGACTCGATCCAATAATCTAGCAGTCAGCACGATAGCTAAACTAGGTGCAATTGCAAACAAGGGTTTAGTCAAAGCGCTCAAGGTATAGCCGAACAAGGCAAGCGCTTTACGCTTACCCAAATAATCACTTAAGACACCGGAAAACACTTTAATCATCAAGGCAGTAGATTCTGCTAGCCCTTCTATCATGCCCACTGCAAATGCGCTAGCACCTAATGTAGTGACCATATACATAGGCAATAGGCTATGAATCATTTCGGAAGAAATATCCATAAGCAGGCTAACAAAGCCTAGCATCCAGATGCTTATTGGAATTTGGCTTAGGGTGGTTTTAGTGGTCATTGTTAATGTTTCTTTAGGAGTTATTAAGTTTTGGATGATGAAGACAGTGACGGAGACTTGTGCCATCTGTGGGGTACTGTGCCTATGCCGGAAACGCTTTCCTCGCTTACGCTCGAAAAGCCTTATTCCGGCCTACAGTTTTATGTGGTCGGATTATAATCAATAAATATCAGCAACTTATGATTTAACCCCTCAGTCCCCTTTTTACAAAGCATAGGTATCTACACAAGTTTCTTATCGGCGTGGAAACGATAAAAAAACACCGTAGGGGCGTATGCAACACGCAGTTTAGGAACGACAACACATTAGCTTAATGACTATGTGCAGCACTATTAGGATGTAAGGCACACGCATGATGTGTCGTGCCTTGTTCTACCTGTAAGGTGCAGTGCTGTATCGCATAGCGCTCCTTGAGTGTCTTAACGATAGCGTCTAAATAAGCATCGCCGGGATAGCCCGCTGGCATCACTAAATGAGTCGTTAAGGCGCTTTCGGTAGTGCTTATACCCCAGACATGTAAGTCGTGTATGTCGGTTACGCCCTGACATTGACGTAAATAACGGGCTACTTCTGAGACGTCAATGTGGGCAGGGACAGCAACTAAAGCCAATTGCATAGACTCGCGTAATAATCCCCAGGTACCCATGACAATGACCAAAACAATGACCAAACTAATAACCGGATCTAGCCAATACCAATCGCTATACATCATTGCTATGCCAGCAACGACCACACCAAGTGATACAACAGCATCGGCTGCCATGTGCAGATAGGCGCCGCGTATATTTAAGTCACCCTTACTGCCTTTAGCAAACAACCATGCCGATATACCATTAATAACAATACCTATACCTGCCACCACTGTGATAGTTAAGCCGGCCACTAAAGGCGGCTCTGAGAAACGATGAATAGCCTCCCAAGCAATAGCCCCACACGCTATTAATAAAAACATGGCGTTTGCCAAGGCCGCCATAATCGAGGTACTGCGCAAACCATAAGTGTAGCGCTCACTGGGTAGCTTACGTGATAGTACTGCCGCGCCCCAAGCCAATATTAAACCCAACACATCAGACAGATTATGTCCGGCATCAGCTATGAGCGCAGTGGAGTTGGCAATAAAACCATAACTGAATTCGACGATAACAAAAGCAGTGTTCAAGAAAATAGCGCAGGCGAATGCTAGCCCTTGTTTATTTTGTTCAGTATGATTGTGATGGTTATGGTTATGATTGTGGCTATGGCTATGTCCGCCATGAGCGTGACTATGATGCTGATGATGTGTGGTCATTGATTTGCCTTGAATCTTAGGGATTTGGGGTGTGCAATTGGGTTATAGTGGTTAGCGACGCGGCCTACAGCTGAATAAAACAGGTAGGTCGGGTTAGCGTCAGCGTAACCCGACGCAATGGGCAACGAATTGTCGGGTTACGCTATCGCTAACCCGACCTACGAGTACAAATCTTAATAATAAACTCTAAACGAATGCTGTATTTGCTCAAACTCATAGCGATAGGGTTCGGCTACACCATAATTATTCACGACTACCAACAGGTCATGTGAAAAAACCGAGGTGTTATACCAGTTAAAACTGCCTTCTATGACGATAGAGTCATCAATAATACAATACTTAGAATGTATCGGTGAATATGGTACGGGATGATCATCTTGACCATAAACCAAGCCCACAGCAATACCGGCATTTTTTAAACGCTGCACAGCAGGCAGTAAGGGTCGTATAAGTTCTTCTGCCATAGGGCGCTCTACACCGATGCGCCCTTGCCTAGCCAAATGGCCATTGAATAAAATATGCACATAAACACCGCGATGATGTGCCTGTATTAACGCATCTACCACGCTATCATTATAATCACCCAACAAATCGCCCATTAAAAATAGACACAACTTAATAGAATGCTTAGCTCTGTGCACTTCAGCCAAAATGGCATGATGCGGACGATAGAGTTGGCCGTTTTGCATCAAATGCCTACCAAAGGTATAGAGCAGATTAAAGTGACTTAGAGGATCAATACCATAACGTTGATTAACACCGCCGCGCTGGCTTTGAAATATATTATCTAATAAGCGACAAACACCTTTGGATTGGAAGGTCATACCTGACTCCCAATTCGCCCACCAGCGATCAAAGGTAATATTAAAGGAGCCTAAAATACAATCTTCATCATTAAAGATAATAAATTTAGTGTGCATATCGGGTTCGACTTCAATCAGATGATGGTGCGGTGTACAAAATACGCCGATCAATTCAACTCTGGCACATTTTAAGCGTGCATAATTATCACTATTAGTCAGAGTCATTTTTCGCCAATCAACGATACACTGAACTAAAACGCCTTCATGACTAGCATGAATTAAATGATTAATAAAATCGGTATCGTCTATACAATCAACACTGACTTTAATGGTACAAAGACGCAATGGATTTTGCCGATGACTCTGAATAACTTTGTCGATATGGTCGTGAATATAGCGTTTAGGATGGTAGGGATGAAATTGCTGACCTTTGGTAAACTTAGGTGTCAACTTTAAATCATCAAAATGCTGGTTATACCAATCAGCATCGCACTGTAATTCAACGGCATTAAGTTCGTAACTACGATAATGATTAAGCGTAGTGCTTTCAGTACTTATGAAATGATTTTGGTCATGGCCATCTTGGACTTGCAGGCTATCCATGAATAAATAATCAAACTCTGATGCCAAAGAATGCTCATTAAGATGGATTAAATAAGCAAACTTAACACAGGTAATCGGGCCAAAATGATTGGAGAACGGTAAGATATAAAAATCTCTAGTTTTACGTTTATGTCTATCCCATTGAATATCATAAGCATCAGTATCTATTAGATACGTTTCACAACTACCTTGCTCTCGATATACTTTAAGAACCACTTTTACATTGGCTTGCACACCATAACTGACATCGAAGTCTATTTTTCCCCAGCGAATATGAAAAATATCACTGAAATCATTCACTCTTTCAAAATAGCCGCCTAAATGCCCATGTATTGGTTTGGCATAGTGTTCTGCGCGTGTCATCTGATCTCCCATCATTGTTAGATTATTTAGGCTCAAAACTCATTAAATAGCCACAATGATCTGAGACTCTGCCGTAATCATCATCGGTAAAAATCACTCGTCCTGACTGCACTTTAAGCTCGCTGGTTTTATTCATAAAAATATAATCGATGCGATAATCATCAGCATGAGAGCTACTCCAGTGCTCGTCATTCACTTTAAAAACCTTTTGAAAGGCTAGTTGATCTTGTATGGCTAAAAATTGATCTTCATATTCATAAGCATTGACGACTAACTGATAGCCCTCTGATCCGCAGCTAATATTAAAATCACCACACAATAAAGTAGCTGATACTGATGGATCTTGAAGTTCATTAGCCCATGAACTTAGCTTTTTAAATTGCTGAGCAAAACCATCTTCCCACCAACTTAAATGCGCTGAAAACACATTAATCAGACCCATAGTGGGGACATGGACTTGTGCCATGATGACTTTTCTGGAGTGAATACTATGGATGCTATCGCTATCAGAAACATATCGAGCGGATTGATGATGCAATGGATATCGACTTAATATTGCCACACCTTCACGATATTTATCAAAACCTATATGCGACCAATCACTATAAAGATGAAAAGGGGATTTTAGCCTGTTATTAATGATGTTGGCTGACTGGGTAGACCAATCACCCTGCCCTTCATTCCAAAGTTCTGCGACTTCTTGAAAACAAACAATATCGACTCCTAAGTCATCTATGGCTTTGGCTATTTGGCTAAATTTTTGATCTTGCTGTGCTTCCTGATAACAATGCAAATTAAGGATCATTAGCTTTAAAGGCTCATGACTGACCACATAATTATTACCGTCATTGTTATCCCATAACACCCCATCAGCCGTGCCATAAGATATTGAATACTGCACACGATGAGCATCTTTGATTTTAAGCAAGCCCTGCCAAATCTGCGAGCCATATTGATTAGGATTTCGGGCATTACTCTGGGCATGTTCATGCCAATAATGGCGATTAAAATGACAAGGTGTTTTATGACTCGTTAGCCAGTTATCAGTCGTCCAGTGAATAGTTACGACTTTAACTTGCAAGGCTTGATTGATCGAAAGGGTAATAGGCAGGCGTTGTTGCCCAGCTTTTAATTTAGATTCAAAACCTAGTTGTTGAAGGTTCTGACCAGCGCCTAATTTTATCCCCGAATCGGCTTGACTCGCATAATTGCTGCCTGCTTGATTATCCCAATATTCTTGACCTAAGCATTCATAGCGCAGGGCAAAATTGATATTACCCGGTAAGCAATTATGGCCTATTGCCTTAATGACGAGCTTTGCCTGCCAACTTTCCTGATCTGCGCTTAGTTGATGCTGATAGCTAGCGGGTAAAACGTGCCATTCACCTTGTTCACCTGACCACAACACTTCAACTTTTTTGTCATGGTTTAAATTGGCGACTCGCATAACAAAAGTCAATTCTTGTTGTGGAATGCTTTTCTTTCTAGTGATGATATTTTCTACATACAGCAGTTGAATTTCATACATCTGTTGAGTCTCGAAATAAACATACAATCAGTTGGAGTGCAATAGCTTCAGAGACTGTGAAAGTATTATCAATTTTGGCTTTCCCTTTGTAAAAGGGGGATCGAGGGGGATTTTTAAGTCATAGATCAAATCTCCCCTAACCCCTCTTTGCTAAAGAGGGGAATAAAAAGCAACCTTTCACAGTCTCGTTAGCTATTGCAATCTAAAACAGCTAAAGCTGTTTAACTCCAAAATACGCAACACGCCCCTAATAATCCTGTTACAGATTATCGTATAAATCCAAATACTGTTCGGCTGAACGTTGCCATGAAAAGTCTTTACTCATGGCATTGATTTGCATTTTCTTCCAAGTACTAGGAACGCTATATAAAATCAATGCTCGTTTGATTGCTTCTAATAAAGCGCCGGCACTCGCTTCATTAAAAACAATGCCACTCGCTGTTCCTAACGCTAAGGTTTCGGGTAAGGTATCGGTGACCGTATCAGCCAAACCACCGGTTTTTCTAACAATAGGAATCGTGCCATAACGTTGGCTATACATCTGGTTTAAGCCACAAGGTTCAAATTTAGAAGGCATTAGGAATACATCAGAACCTGCTTCAATGACATGAGCCAAAGCTTCATCGTAACCCAATTTAATTGCTAATTTATCGGGATACTGATCAGCCAAAGCTTGTAGTTGTTTTTCAAACGCTTTATCACCACTGCCTAATAACACAAACTGTAAATTCATAGTCATCATTTCAGGCAGACATTCGACTAATAAATCGATGCCCTTTTGTTCAACTAAACGACCTATCAATGAAAATAACGGTATTTTGTCATTTAAGGGCAATGCAAAATGTTGCTGCAACTCTGCTTTATCGAGGCGTTTTTTAGTAAGCGTTGTGGCACTAAAAGGCTGAGCAATATAAGGATCTGTTTCTGGATTCCAATGTTCCGCATCTATGCCATTAATAATACCGCCTAAAGAGGCATTACGAGCAGCAAGCAAGCCTTCAAGACCATAACCAAACTCAGCAGTTTGAATTTCTAGTGCATAACTTGGGCTAACGGTGGTAATAAAATCAGCATAAACCAAACCACCTTTAATGAAAGACAGCATATCAAAAAACTCTAAACCAGCGATATGCCATAAACGACCGGGTATATTTAAATCATAAACCGCCGTCTTAGGAAATAAACCCTGATAAGCCATATTGTGTATGGTAAATACGGTCTTTGGCGGTTCGTACTCTAAAGACAACAAAGCCGGCACTAAGCCGGTTTGCCAATCATTACAATGAACGATATCAGGCTGCCAATCTAAGTGTGCTCTATTCATCGCCACTTCCACAGCAATTCGACAAAACAAACCAAAACGTTCGGCATTATTGGGCCAGGGTTCACCTAGCTCATCGACATAAGGATTACCTGGAAAATTAAAATAACTCGGATAATCGACCAGCAACACTGTGACATTACTATCAGGTAGTCGAGTTTCCAAAATATTAACATTCCGGTTATCAACCCTGACCGTACACAGAAAACGAATTTCTTCAGTAATTTTTAGAGCCTGATACCTAGGCAATATCAGCTTAATGTCTTGAGATAAATCAGCTATAGCTTTTGGTAAACTACCACTCACATCAGCGAGTCCTCCAGTCTTAATGAGAGGATGAACTTCACTACTTACAAAGAGAATTTTTTTCATCAGATTTTAAGATTTAGTTTTAAAAAACAGGCGAAAGACGAAAACATCATCCTTCGCCTTTAGCCTTTAGCCTATAACTTACACCTTCAAAATTAAAGCGCCTAAGGGTGGCAAATTAAGACTAATTGAATGAGGTAAATTCATCCATCGAGTTGGTTCTGACATCACTACACCATTGCCGGTATTGCTACCACTGTAATAATGAGAGTCTGAATTAAAAATTTCTGCATAAGCACCTGCTTCAGGAACGCCTAAGCGATAATTCATTCTAGGCACTGGCGTAAAGTTAAGGATAATAATTAATTCTTCAAAGGCACTTTTACGTCGATAACTAATAATGGATTGTTCGACGTCATGACAGTCTATCCATTCAAAACCTTGATGATCAAAGTCATGGGTAAACAAAGCGGGATGAGTTTTATAAAGATGATTTAAATCCTTCACCAAGGTTTGTGTGCCTTGATGATGCGGGTAATCTAGTACATACCAATCTAAATCTTTATTGGCATTCCATTCGGTTCCTTGTCCAAATTCACAGCCCATAAATAACAGCTTTTTACCCGGATAAGTGTACATAAAAGTATACAACAAACGTAGATTAGCAAAACGCTGCCACTCATCTCCCGGCATTTTATTCAATAAAGAACCTTTACCATGCACCACTTCATCATGTGAAAAAGGCAGAGTGAAGTTTTCAGTAAAGGCGTAAAGCATACCGAAGGTCAGTTGATCATGATGATATTTGCGATGTATAGGTTCTTCGCTCATATATGACAGCACATCATGCATCCAACCCATGTTCCACTTCATAGAAAAACCTAAACCACCCGTCCAAGTTGGACGAGTAACTTGAGGCCACGAAGTAGACTCTTCGGCCATCATTACCGTACCTGGATGCAAGTCATGAGTAACGGCATTGAGTTCTCTAAAAAAGTCTATGGCTTCAAGATTTTCATTACCGCCATATTGATTAGCAACCCAATCATGTTGTTCACGGGAATAATCTAAATACAGCATGGAAGCGACGGCATCGACTCTTAAGCCATCTAAGTGAAACTCTTCTAACCAAAAATTTGCACTAGCTAACAAAAAGTTTTTAACTTCGTTACGACCGTAGTTGTAGATTAAAGTCCCCCAATCACGATGTTCGCCTTTACGAGGATCTTCATGTTCATACAAGGCACTACCGTCAAAACGTGCCAAAGCAAAAGCATCTTTAGGAAAATGAGCCGGTACCCAATCGAGAATAACGCCGATACCATTTTGATGGCAGGTATCTATAAAATAGCGAAAATCATCGGGTGACCCATGGCGACTAGTCGGCGCAAAATAGCCGGTGGTTTGATAACCCCAAGAACCATCAAACGGATGCTCGGTTATTGGCAATAGCTCAATATGAGTAAAGCCCATCTGCTTTACATACGTAACTAAGTCAACAGCCAAGTCACGATAAGTCATAAAATTACCCTGATGATCACGTCGCCAAGAACCTAGATGCACCTCGTAGATAGACATAGGTTGATGCAACCAATCGTGTTTGCTACGTGCAGTTAACCAAGTTTCATCTTGCCAAGTATAAGTACCAGGCTTTACTACAATAGAGGAGGTATTGGGTCTAAACTCAAACTGCTGTCCATAAGGATCGGTTTTAAGTAAAATTTCATTACTAAAGCGATTTAATATTTCAAACTTATAGTAACAACCCTCTTTTAGGCCAGGGATAAAAATCTCCCAAATACCGCTACCACCTAAACTGCGCATTGGGTTACAGCGACCATCCCAATGATTAAAATCACCCACCACACTAACTCGTCCAGCACTGGGCGCCCAAACTGTAAACAACACGCCAGCTATATCATCGACACTATGAAGATGTGCGCCCAACTTCTGATAAACATGCCAATGCTTACCTTCTCCGAATAAATATTGATCAAATTCGGGTAATTGCGTACCAAAATCATAGGCATCATAGCTTTCGTGACGATAGCCGCTTTTATCTAGCCAAACTAACTGATAATGAGCTGGCAAGGTTTCTGGCTGAACAGTCGCTTGAAAAAAATCACTACCGGTAATTCGTTCCAACTCAGAGCCATCATGACTAAACTTAACTGATTCAGCGTAAGGCAAATAAATAGTAACCTGAGTTAAATCTTTTTTAGCATGACGTCCGAGTACAGAGAACGGATCATGGTGTTTAGCGTCCATGATTTTTAACAACTCATTAGTTAACTGCTTGTTTTTGAGTGTTTTGATCATAACAGGCTCACTATCTGTATTTGTAAGCACGGTTTCTGTGTCTGAAAGCTCAGTGACTTTAGATTCTGGCTTTAAAAGCTCAGTAGTCTTGGCTTTAGAAATTGTTTTGGTTTTTACAGTTTTTGGGCTGGAGGCTTTAACTTTTGGTAATGCAGGTTTAGCTGCTTTCGCTTTAGTCGCTTTAGGTTTAGGCGTACTTGCTACCGGTTTTTCGGTTAGCAACTCAGTCACTTCAGAATCAAGTGTGTTATTAGAATCCTTTATCACTTTGAATGGCCTCGGTGTAGTAGTAGAATAAATGTCTAGTAAATCTTACCAAATAACTAAGCGTTGTAATATCTATATCAACATAGGATGAAAAATGTCAGGGTCTAATCATCATAAACAGGAACAAAACATCGGTCATTTAACCCGCAATACCATTGCCTTAATATTGGCAGGGGGACGCGGCTCAAGACTCGTCAACATGACCGACTGGCGCGCCAAACCTGCCGTGCCTTTTGGTGGTAAGTTTCGCATTATAGACTTTCCTTTATCCAATTGCGTCAACTCAGGTATCCGAAAGATAGGCATTTTAACTCAATATAAAGCAGACTCATTGATACGTCATATTCAGCAAGGCTGGGGCTTTTTACGAGGTGAATTTGGCGAATATGTTGATTTAATGCCAGCGCAACAACGACATGGTGAAGATTCTTGGTATAAAGGTACTGCTGATGCGATTTATCAAAACATTGATATTTTGCGTACTCGTAAGCCTAAACATATTCTAATTCTTGCCGGCGACCACATTTACAAGATGGATTATGGCGCTATGCTTGCTGATCATATTGAAAAAAATGCTGACCTTACTATAGGCTGCTTAGAAGTATCACTAGAAGAAGCAACCGCATTTGGCGTCATGGATGTCGATACCAATCGCAGGGTTAAAGCCTTTGTTGAAAAACCCGCAAATCCTCCAGTCATGCCCGGTAGAACCGATACAGCCTTGGCGTCTATGGGTATTTATATTTTTAATGCAGACTTCTTATTTGAGCAATTACAAAAAGATGCCGATACCGTGGGTTCCAGCAATGATTTCGGCAAAGATATAATACCTTCAGTTATCGACAAATATATTGTTAATGCCTACCCCTTTTTAGATTTACAAAGTGGAGAGCAAAGCTACTGGCGAGATGTAGGTACTATAGATGCTTACTGGTCAGCCAATATGGAGCTTATCGGCGTTAATCCTGGCATGAACTTATATGACAGTACCTGGCCTATCTGGACGCATCAAGAGCAAACGCCACCCGCTAAATTTGTTTTTGATGATGATGATCGACGAGGACTCGCAGTTGATTCTATGGTCTCTGGTGGTTGTGTTATCTCTGGTTCGCAAGTAAAGCATTCATTATTATTCTCTAATGTGCGCGTTAATTCTTATAGCAGTGTTCAAGACTCTATACTCTTGCCACAAGTTAATATTGGCCGTCATTGCCGCATAACCAAAGCCATTATAGAAAAAGGCTGTGATATTCCAGAAGGCACCATTATCGGTGAAGATAGAGTCGAAGATGAAAGACGTTTTCATGTCAGCCAAGGTGGAGTCGTTTTAGTGACACCCGACATGCTAGGACAAAAGCTACATTATGTACGCTAGTTAAGAATCGCTACATAAGCACCACTGGGACAGTTCCCGAACTGTCCCAGTATTCCTCTCAATTAAGTTATCTTCAACATATTTTTATCGTTCCCACGCGGAGCGTCACTGCCCACAGTTAAGAGTAAGAAAAAAGCATTTCACCTGCAGGGGCGACAGATTCGCCCAATAATCTGATGCTCCAAGATACAGGACGAATCTGTCGCCCCTACAAATGCTTAACTTTATGGAATTGACGCGGAGCATAGGAACGATTTGTTTCCGAAACGTGAAAACGAGGGAAATGCAACTAAACCCAGCATTATCCTTTTGGATTAATACAGTTTTACCTGTCTAGCTACCCGCCCATACATTCCGCACTTACTTTTAGTTGTCTTCAACAAATTATAATGATAGTGTTAGCCCCGCTGATAACTAATCTAACAATAAATAAGTGGATATCAGCAATAAAAACAACACAATAAAAAAATGAGGAATAATTATGAAAAAAATAACTACAGCATTCGCAGGTATACTTTTATGCCTAAGCAGCAATGTATTTGCAGAACAACATGCTGATGCCGCATTACAGCACGCAACTGCAGCTTCAACTCATGGTAAAGCAGGTCATGCAAATGTACTAGTAGAACATGCTAAATTAGCTTTAGATGAATCCGCATCGGCTTCTTTAGTATCAAAAAGTATTGCTAAAAATCATATCGATGAAGCAGGTGAATTACTACAAAAAGCGGTTCATGAAGGCAATTTAAATCACGCACCTGCAGCAACAAAATTAGTTGATGAAGCCATTGCGCATCTAAAAGCTATCCCAAAAAAATAAGCAACTGACTGCTTAATCTAACAGGCCGCCTACTAAGCGGCCTGTTTTTTGTTTAGACTCCGAAACAACCTCATAACAAAAGCTATCCTGACAAAACATAATTTTCCAAGCTTTATCACACGCTTATTCACAGAGTTTTCACCTTCTACGTCACTCACTACACATAACTTTTATGTAGTTTCGTGCAGGGTATAGATCTGAAAATAGATGATATTTAAGGGCTTGACTTATCTATGACAGATCGGTTTAGCGATAGCGCAACCTGACCTACGTAATTTATACCTAATAGCAAATAATGTTCCCACTCAACTCTTCTATCCCAAATCACACTTTATATATAGGTATTCCTACTAATATTTACTTTGTGACGCTTATGCCACAATGGCCGCTCTTTGAGCCTAAACCCCTCCATTCTTTTACTCGGAAGACTGAAAACTTATGACAGCCTTCTCTTTGACCATCTTAGCCCTAGCCAAGAGTATGGATTTTAATGTCATTGCCGAAGGCTCAGAAACACAAGCAAAACGTGATTTTTTAGAGCATCAAGGCTGCCAAGATTTTCAAGGCCATTTATTTGGTTCAGCCATGCCTATAGAGCAATTTGAAGCGCAGTTTTTTGTCTGAAAGAGAGTTGTAACACTCCGCGTCACTATCATTAAGTTTATTATTTGTAGAATTTGTAGGCCGGAATAAGGCTTTTCGAGCGTAAGCGAGTAAAGCGTTTCCGGCATAGGTAGCGTTCCTGTGCCAGAAACGCCACCACGCGCTGCGCTTGGAGGGTCTTATTCCGGCCTAAAAAAGCTTAACTGTGGGCAACTAGGGAGGCGAGTGGTGTATTTGTATTTTACTCAGTGGTCAATGCTGCTTTTATGGCTGGGATTTAGGGAAAACTTATGAAATGATTAATAGTCGCCTTTAATCTTCAACCACGCTTACTACGGCAAAACCACCGCCTGGAGTGCGGAAATTAGTTGTTTGGCCTTGATAAAGTCTAGCACTGACTAATTGCGTATGAGCTTTATAAACATAATGACGTAAATCTAATTTGAACTCTTCGAACTTATCACCAACAGCCACTCTGCGCCTACTGGGCTGCACTAGGGTTTGAGCGACATAATCGCTATGTAAGATGTCAGCAAAAACACGCTTAGTTAACTTATCACCACGATAAGTCGCTTTACTGCCATAACCTTTAGCGGGTTTAAAAAACAACTGTTTACGATTCGCCCATAATTCATCAGCATCACTAAGCTTGACCTGTGTGGTATGAGCAATACCTGTTAGCAATATCTCTCTAATTTTTGCTTCTACACCCAAGGCTATTAATTCCGCTTCATCGCTTAACACCACCAGATTTCGTTTATCAGCGTATAAAGCATGAGCTCTTGGATGAGGTGTAACGACCACATCAGAAGATAAATAGGCCTGTAATAAGGCTTGCTGAGTGGTAGTTTCCAAAGCAAAGTCAGTTAAACGATTGTAGACTAGATCGATAGCTAACTTATCATGCCACAGTACTCCGTCATGATAAGTTAGTTCAGAAGGATCACAAATGACTGTGACTATAGCCTGTTGCTCAAAGAGCTTTTTAAATAACAGAAATTCGGGCAGCATATATTGATTGGCAGGATCTTCATCAACAATAGCAATAGTCAGCAATACTTGGGAACCACGTTCGGCTTGCCACTCCTCCAGAAACATTTTTAAAAAAGTCTGTTCAAGACTCTGTTGTGTTTTTTCATTGGCAATCAGCACAGGGTTAAAGCGCTCACAACACTGTTGTTGGCTAAGTATTAACAGAGCATTAATTAAAGCGCCACCAGCATTACTGTTAATTTCTATCAGCTTGGGCTCCATCCCCTCTAAATGAAAGTCATAACCAAAAAACACACCTTGGGCTAATGGTTTGTATTTGGCAATATCTGGCGCGTAACTTAAAACATGTTGTTGATAAGCAGGCATGGCTATCACCGATTCTATTGCCTCAATGATGGCGAGTTGTTTTTGTATACATTTTTCGCTGACAAATACCCTTGTTTTAGCTAATAAGTTTGGGCGGTCTTTGATAATCATGTCATAAATACTGCCATCAGCGCCCTGCTGACTTAGCAAATCACGTAAGGTCTCATGAAACTGCGCTGCACAGTGACATTCTTGATTGAGCGGCTCGGTACTTAATTTACAAGCCTTAACAATAAGTGGCGATTGTTGTTCTTTCATAGCTTTTAATATTGGATTTATAAAAGCGGCACATCACGCTTTACTGATAACAGGCTATTATAATGGCATAAAGTTATGAGTGGATAAACAACACTCATTCGGGTAGTGAAGACCACTACTATTGTGATGATATTCAGATTTTGCTAGCATGGCGCATGACATTTAAAATGACATCTAATTTATAGAATCTAATACCGAAAAAAATCCCTAAAAGCAGAAAATCAAAAACACCCCGATGGGATGTAGCTTGGATAAACAACGCGCATCCCGATTATGCCTGATTCAGGCACTTATGCTTTATCACACCTGGCTACCAACTTAATATGGAACAATTTAAGGTTAAGCCGTTCGAGATGAGTACAGTCGTACCATGAACAGCTTAACCTAACATCCTTCGATGAACTCAGGACGAACGGATAAGTCTTGCACCACGCCCCTTCTAAAATTGATAGCCTACGAACTTAAGTTGTAAGCTCGTCATCAACTTGTCATATTGACTAGGTAAGGTCACACTACTAATACATTATATTTTATAGGGCAATAAACATGGATACAGAAACTAAAAAACCTATTCAAGATTCCTACAAAGAAACCCTAAAACAAATTCTTACTGAAGTGACTGAGTTACGACACGCCATTGAAGTTAAGGCTAATCAGCGCCTGCAAAAATACTCCTATAATGATCATTCAAGCACTTTCTCCACCAGCGCCAGTAATCTTGCCCACTATCTTGCTATGCGCCAGTTTGATTTACGTCACTTACAAGATCGCTTATCTCATGCCAGCTTAACTTCTCTGGGTAGAGCTGAAGGTTCAGTATTATCAACACTAGACTCCTTAATCGATATATTGCAACGATCAACTAACCCAGAGTACGTACCCGATGTGCATAGCCGTAATTTGCGCCTCAGTCAGGGTCAGCAGCAACTGGACAAGCATACTATCGAGTTATTTGGCACTTTTCGTAAACATTGTAAGACCCATGTCATGGTGACTTTGCCCAGCATAGCCTCTAGTGATTACACTTTGGTAAGGTCAATGCTCGAAAAAGGCATGAGCTGTGCACGTATAAATTGTGCACACGATGATCCTAGTATTTGGCAAGACATGATCAGCAATATCCATCAAGCAGAAACAGAGCTTAATCGGTCATGCCGGATACTCATGGATCTTGCTGGACAGAAAATACGTACTAGTAATATTCAACTAGATGAATCGATATATCACATTCATGTAAAAAAAGATCATACCGGCAAAATCATAGCGCCAGCTTATCTAATATTGACGACCGACTATAAAGCTGAATCTACTGATAACACACTGTTCAGGTTACCCATCCCCAAAACACTGCATAAGAAACTTAAGCCAGGACTATCTTTAGGTTTTATTGACCATCAACTTAAAAAACGTCATTTACAGATAGACAAAGCACTTTCCGATACCGACTGGTTGGTTAGTTGTGATAAATCAGCTTATTTAGCGTCAGGTTGTACCTTAACGCTGACCACTCATCCTAAAAAAGCCAAACATAAACTAATTGAAGAATTTACTTTAGGGGTCTTTGCTGGCGAACCTTCAGATATAAAAGTCCATAAAAATGATGTGCTGTTATTAACACCCGGTGACATAGACGGTAAACCCGCCGAGTATAAAAATGGACTATTGATACATCCTGCTCAAATTGGCTGTACTCTTTCTTCGGCGATTGCAAAATTAGCTAGTGGCCAAGCCGTTTGGATTGATGATGGCAAGATAGGCGCAGTCGTCGAAGCGATCACCGAACAGGGCGCACTATTACGCATAACAGAAGCCAAAACCGGTGGCGTATCCATAAAAAGTGATAAAGGCATTAATTTTCCAGAAGCTGAATTAAACTTATCTCCACTCACCGAGAAAGACTTACATGACTTAGATTTTGTTTGTAAACATGCCGATTTAGTTGGATTCTCATTCGTAGAAACCTTAGCAGATATTGAACAATTGATGGAGGAACTTGCAAAACGTGATAAATCAGATCTGCCTATCATCGCCAAAATAGAAACCAATCGCGCCGTAAAAAATCTACCCGATATTATCTTGGGGACTATCGATCGACATCAGCTAGGCATTATGATTGCTAGAGGCGATTTAGCCGTAGAACTCGGCAGTGCCAGACTCGCTGAAATTCAAGAAGAACTACTGTGGTTATGTGAAGCAGCTCATGTTCCTGTTATCTGGGCAACTCAAGTACTTGAATCTATCGCCAAACAAGGCAGCCGTTCGAGAGCAGAGTTTACAGATGCCGCAATGGCTGCTAGAGCAGAATGCGTGATGCTTAATAAAGGCCCTTATATCCTTGATGCCATCATTGCTCTTGTGGACGTTATGACACGCATGCAAGAACATCAACGGAAAAAGTTCTCACGCTTAAGAGCTTTACATTGGTAAATATTTATCGCTGCCTTTATTACCCACCAAGCATCACTACCCAAAATTAAGTTATTTTTTGTGTGGGAGTTGCTTTAGCGACGACAAACGTGACTAAAGCCACTCCCACAATTCTTCAAATGCTTAACTCTGAGTAGGCATCTGTGGGCCAGAATAGGGCTTTTCGAGCATAAGCGAGCAAAGCGTTTCCGGCACAGGTAGGAAGCCTGTGCCGGAAACGCCATCACGCGCTGCGCTTGGATGGCCTTATTCCGGCCTACAGAATGCCTAAATTAAAGGGGTTAGTTTTTAGCGGGAGTAGCTAAAACCACTGTGAAAGCATTATGATTTTAGCTTCCCCCCTTTATAAAAGGGGGATCGAGGGGGATTTATTGTGTCATAGTCTACTGATATTTATTGATTATTTTTAATTGACCAAATCTCCCCTAACCCCTCTTTGCTAAAGAGGGGAAATAAAAAGAATACTTTTACAGTTTCTAAAGCTTTGACAATTTAATTAGATAACTTGTTAATCTAACAAACTAAAATCATCTTTATCTACGCCACATTCAGGGCAAGTCCAGTCTTCAGGTATATCTGCCCATAAAGTACCAGGAGCAATACCACTATCTACATCACCTTCAGCTTCATCATAGATATGACCGCAGACATCACATACGTATTTTTTAAAATCAGACATAACAACTCCCATTCATTAAAGATATAAATACTAGCTCTTTGTGGCCAGTTCATTTTAGGTCGCACCACAATGCAGCCTGACTTTACCAGTTTTAAGCTAATTTTCAATGCTTTTGTGATTTCTACACTAAAGTCTACTAATCACTATAAATTTATAAGGTTATATATCTTATTAACATGTAGACTTAGCCTTCCTACCCATTAAAGCATCAATCACTTTCACTCCGATCTACATTTCAATAAGAGCCTATTATGATCAGCACTTACTATTTATTATTAATCTTAGGTTTCTATGCCCTCACTGTGGCCCTAGTTCATGTATTTGAAAAACTTAGGGATCGATTATGAATTGGCTTTACTTATTAGGTAGCGGACTTGCGCTGGCAATCTTCATTTATCTAATTGCTGCGTTATTTTATCCGGAGAGATTCTAATGACCAGTAACAGTTATTTACAAATTATTTGTTATGTCAGCACACTACTACTGTTGGTTAAACCGCTAGGCTGGTATATGGCCAGAGTCTATGAAGATGAGTCGGTGGGCTTAAACCGCTTATTAGCGCCAGTTGAAACTATACTTTATCGTATTAGTGGCATCAATCCGAAACAAGAAATGCCTTGGACAGATTACGCTATTGCCATGTTGGTTTTTAACGCTCTAGGAACACTAATAGTATTCACATTACAAAGCTTACAAGCTAGCCTGCCTTTTAATCCCCAGAGCCTGCCCAATGTCAGCCCAGACTCAGCCTTCAATACTGCCGTCAGTTTCACTAGCAACACCAACTGGCAAGGCTACAGCGGTGAGACCACCATGAGTTATCTAACCCAAATGCTAGGCTTAACCGTGCAGAATTTCCTTTCTGCTGCAACCGGCATGGCGACCTTGGTCGCTTTGATCCGTGGCTTTGCTAGGCGTAATGCAGATCTAATCGGAAATTTCTGGGTTGATCTCACTCGCAGCACGCTGTATATCCTGATGCCACTGTCATTAATTTTGGCACTAGCGTTGGTTGGTCAAGGAGTTGTGCAAACCTTTAATTCCTATCAAAGCGTGCCTTTGGTTGAATTTTTCAACTATGAACAAGCCAAACTGGGCGACGATGGTGTAGCTCTACAAGATAGCGCGGGCAAACCCATTATGGAATCATTCACTACAAAAGAGCAAATCATAGCGGTTGGTCCTGCTGCATCTCAAGTAGCCATTAAACAACTCGGCACTAACGGTGGCGGCTTTTTTAATGTCAATTCAGCTCATCCCTTTGAAAACCCGACGCCTTTAAGTAACTTTTTAGAAATGCTGGCGATCTTACTGATACCTGCCTCGCTGTGCTACACCTTTGGCATGATGGTGGGTGATACACGACAAGGCTGGGCAATAATGGCGGCAATGACGCTTATTTTTATCACACTGATTTTTGTGACTGTTGCAGCAGAACAAAGCGTCAATCCTGCCTTGGCTGCCTTAGATATTGATCAATCAGCAAACATCAGTCAATCTGGAGGCAACATGGAAGGCAAAGAAACTCGATTCGGCATTATCAATTCCGCACTCTGGGCAGTAGCTACCACAGCCGCTTCCAACGGCTCGGTCAATGCCATGCACGATTCCTTTACACCTATCGGCGGCATGGTAGCCATGTGGCTGATGCAATTAGGCGAAGTCGTGTTCGGCGGGGTCGGCTCCGGTTTATATGGCATGATCATGTTTGCGATAGTCGCAGTATTTGTGTCTGGTTTAATGATAGGCCGTACCCCCGAATACTTGGGTAAAAAAATTGAAGCATTCGAAATGAAAATGGCCGCCATTGTAATATTGATACCGCCACTAATAGTCTTAGCTGGAACTGCATTTGCAGTAATGTTGGCTGCAGGCAAAGCCTCCGTCTTTAATCCAGGAGCACATGGTTTTACCGAAGTGCTCTATGCGCTCTCATCAGCAAGCAATAATAACGGTAGCGCCTTTGGCGGACTCTCGGCTAATACCCCGTTCTATAACGGCCTATTAGGATTGGCGATGTTGTTTTCACGCTTTTGGCTGGCGGTACCAGTGCTGGCTATCGCAGGCTCTTTGGCTGCAAAAAAGATTGTGCCAGTAGGCCCAGGTACTTTACCGACCCATACTCCACTATTTGTAACGCTATTAATAGGTATCGTGCTCTTAGTCGGTGCATTGACCTTTGTCCCTGCCCTAGCCTTGGGGCCAGTGGTCGAACACCTGCAGATGTTAGGGATTAAATAATTAATTTATCCCGATAAATTAGATGTTGTAGTGTTGACTGGTAGGGGCGTATTGAATACGCCCTATTAAATAAGGCTTTTATGCATACACACTATTGAGACTGTGAAAGTATTATGGTTTTAGCTTCCCCCTTTGCAAAAGGGAGATCGAGGGGAATTTATCGTGACATAAGTTACTGATATTTATTTATTATTTTAATAGACCCAATCTCCCCTAGCCCCTCTTTGCTAAAGAGGGGGAAATAAAAAGAATACTTTCACAGCCTCTATTGCAATTACCATTCTATTATTTTGAAGGTTTGATAAATGGCCTATGCATTACGCCCCTACAAAGTAGCTTTTGTAGGCAGGAATAAGACTACCCAAGCGCAGCGCGTGGTGGCGTTTCCGGCAACACGAGCATTACCTATGCTGCAGATGTTAGGGATTAAATAATCAGCTTTAACATCAGCCATGGTTTGACGCACTACCAGACCATTATGAACATATCTCTAAGGAAATAACATGAGCAACAAATCTGCCACATTGTCGCTATTCGATAGCCAAATTCTAACGACTGCTTTGTTGGATTCATTTCGCAAACTAACACCGCAGCAACAATGGAAAAATCCGGTGATGTTTGTCGTTTATATCGGCAGTATGCTGACTACCTTGCTTTGGGTGTTAGCACTTTACGGAGAAGGCAAAGATCCAGCCCCGTTCATTTTAGCCATCAGCTTATGGTTGTGGATCACGGTTTTATTTGCAAACTTCGCTGAAGCAATGGCTGAAGGCCGCAGCAAGGCTCAAGCCGCTTTTTTACGCACTGCCAAGCGTGATATAGCCGCAAGAAAACTCGATGAACCTCATTATGGCGCCAATTACTCTAAAGTATCAGGTTCCACTCTTCGATTTAGCGATGTGGTATTAATAGAAGCCGGAGATTTTGTCCCTGGTGACGGCGAAGTTATAGAGGGTGTCGCCTCAGTAGATGAAAGCGCCATCACTGGGGAAAGCGCACCGGTCATCCGACAATCAGGTGGCGATTTCAGTTCGGTAACGGGTGGCACACGCGTGTTATCAGATTGGCTGGTAGTTAGAATTACCGCCAATCCAGGTGAAGCTTTTCTGGATAGAATGATTGCCATGGTAGAAAGCGCTAAACGCCAAAAAACCCCTAATGAAATTGCCTTAACCATCTTATTGGTCGCCTTAACTCAGGTATTTTTAATGGCGACCGTGACCTTATTACCCTTTTCTTTATACGCGGTAGAAACTTCAGGTTCAGGTCAGCCGATCACCATTACGGTATTAGTAGCGTTATTAGTTTGTTTAATACCGACGACTATCGGTGGCTTATTATCTGCCATTGGTCTGGCCGGCATAGGCCGCATGATGCAGAAAAACGTGATTGCTACTTCCGGCAGAGCAGTAGAAGCCGCTGGAGACATCGACGTATTATTGCTAGATAAAACCGGAACCATCACTTTAGGTAATCGACAAGCCTCTGCTTTTATAGCCGTTAACGGCGTATCAAATCAAGAACTAGCCGATGCCGCACAATTAGCATCACTCACTGACGAAACCCCAGAGGGACGGAGTGTGGTGGTTTTAGCTAAGCAAAAATATGGTATACGAGAACGAGATATCAATGCCTTAGGAGCAACCTTTGTGCATTTTTCCGCACAAACCCGAATGAGCGGCGTTAACATTCAAGGTCGGCAAATTCGTAAGGGCGCAGCCGATGCCATCCGCACGCATATTGAAACACTAGGCGGCCAATTTCCGCCGGAATTTCGGAAACTGGTTGATGATGTGGCTTGTCGCGGCAGTACTCCGCTAATTGTTGCTGAAGACGCCAGAGTACTCGGCGTGATCGAACTAAAAGATATCGTCAAAGGCGGTATTAAAGAACGCTTTGCAGAGTTACGACAAATGGGTATCAAGACCATTATGATTACTGGCGACAATCGCCTAACTGCTGCCGCCATTGCTGCAGAAGCCGGTGTCGATGATTTTCTGGCCGAAGCCACACCAGAAATGAAATTAAAACTCATACGACAATATCAGTCCGAAGGTCGATTGGTCGCGATGACCGGAGACGGCACTAACGATGCTCCAGCTTTAGCTCAAGCCGATGTCGCAGTCGCCATGAACAGCGGAACACAAGCCGCTAAAGAAGCTGGTAACATGGTTGATCTTGATTCTAACCCTACCAAACTCATCGAAATCGTTGAAACCGGTAAACAAATGCTCATGACACGGGGCGCCTTAACCACCTTCAGTATTGCTAATGATGTCGCCAAATATTTTGCGATTATTCCGGCAGCGTTCGCAAGCACCTATCCAATCCTTGATGTTTTGAATGTAATGAAACTAGCAACACCCACTAGCGCCATTTTATCGGCAGTGATATTCAATGCCTTAATCATCGTGGCACTCATTCCCCTGGCTTTAAAAGGTATCAAATATAAGCCAGTCGGCGCAGCTAAACTGCTACAAAATAACTTACTGATTTACGGCTTAGGTGGATTAATCGTTCCATTTATAGGCATTAAGGCGATAGACCTATTACTAACAACCTTAGGTCTAGTTTAATCGGCTTTAGCCGTGAAGATCGAGGCTAAAGCCGCTTCCACAATAACTTCAATTGTTGTTCCCTTAAAGGAGTTGATCATGATTAAGCATTTCAAACCAGCTATTATTTTGTTTGTATTATTAACAGTATTAACTGGAGTTATCTATCCGGCTGTAGTCACCGGGCTAGCTCAATTACTATTTCCTCTTCAAGCAAATGGCAGCCTGATTACAGATAATCATGGCAGAGTGACAGGCTCTGCTCTAATAGGTCAGCCTTTTAATGATCCTAGTCATTTTTGGGGACGACCTTCTGCCACCGCACCCTACCCCTATAATGCTAGCGCATCAAGCGGTTCCAACCTAGGCCCAACTAATCCGGCTTTGATAACTGGCATTAAAGCCAGACTCCAAGCCTTAAAAAATCTGGATCCTGATAATAAAGCTCCAATTCCAGTCGATCTTATTACCGCCTCGGCCAGTGGCTTAGATCCACACATCAGTCCTGCAGCTGCGAACTATCAAGTCAATCGTGTAGCTAAAGCTAGAAAAATAAAGCCGGAATTGATTCATGCACTGATTGATGCAAACACAGTGTCTCGTCAATGGAGCTTTCTAGGAGAACCACGCGTTAATGTACTGGCTTTGAATTTAGCTTTAGATGCGAGTATCGCAAAATAGGAACGCTAAGCGCCAGCTCTGCGGCACCAATGCCAAGCTGGGGCTTGGCGTTCCCACAAGATCTACCCCTCAAAGCCAACTCAAAGTTTGTAAGGGTGCTTAAATGCCGAGTGTAAAATATTCTGACACCCAATCTAAGGCCTATGTTGATTTAGGCATGATTATGACCCTAACCAGTCAATCAAGATCATGAGGTCATCGATTTAAAGTGCTTAAACTCACTGTAAAGAAAATTGACACTTTCAATATCCACTTAGTATGTAGGGTGCAATAGCTTTAGCGTATTACACCTTATTCACCGTGCATCATTGGCGTAATACGCTACGCTCAACGCCTCACAAGTTGCGGGTTCGATCGTTCCCACGCTGCGCATCACTGCCCACAGTTAAGAAATATTTGAACTTATTGTAGGCCGGAATAAGGCTTTACGAGCGTAAGCGAGCAAAGCGTTTCCGGCAATCACATCGATCCTGTGCCGGTATTGCCACCACGCGCTACGCTAGCATGGTCTTATTCCTGCCTACAAAAGCTTAACTGTAGCAGTGACGCTGCGCATGGGAATGCCGCTGGAGCGATATAAATGTCAGGCTTTTATACACTTTTATATTTTGGAGTACTTGTTGAGTAAGTATTTAATAGTAGATAGTGCGCCAAACCTATAAACCAAACTGACTGGCATCATTACTGCATAAGCCTAAGTTCTGATTGTAAATACTTTGGGACACTCATGAATAAAGCCCTTTTTTTCGTTAGTAGTACGGTATTATTTTTTCTTTTCACCACTTCATCTCATGCAAACCCTATTCTTAGCATCAGCTCTGACACTCAAACTGTTAGCACTGGAACGACTGTTCTTTTTGATGTCAACATTACTGGATTGGCTACTGGCATCGCTCTTGGTAGCTTTGATTTAAATATTAGCTTCGATTCCACTTTACTATCCTTAGTCAATGTGGCTTTTGGCGATCCACTAGTGCTGGGCATCGATCAACTTGATCCTTTAAACCTTGGCAATAGTTTATCCTTATCGACACCAAGTAATGGACTTGTTAGTTTGATCGATACCTCATTGTATGATCCGGCTAGTTTAAGCGCTGCTCAAGCTAGCAGTTTTACTCTAGCGGTATTGTCTTTTAATACGCTAGTTGCAGGCATCAGTCCAATTACACTATCGATTAATAGTCTTTCTGATGCTAATTCCCTCAATATTGAGGCTACCACTCAAAGTAGATCCATAACCATCACCGATTATTCATACCTAAACACCGCAAACCTGGTATCTATCCCTGAACCCACTACTTTTTTGTTGCTTATGCTAAGTGGCTTGTCATTTCTACTAACACAACATCGCAAGCATTTTATTTAAATACCCCAACAAACCCATTCAAAACCAATCGCCCTGCTTTTGTAGCGTTGTCGTCTGGTTCCAATATCTAAATAATAGGAAGGAATATGACTGCCATCGCAAATAACGGATCTTCCGTTAATGAACTCGTACATTCAAAAAAGACTGTAATAAAGCAAAAACCAAGTATGAAGCATTTCTTAGCAAAAATGACTAGTCGTATCGCGTTGTCATTTACACTAGCAATCATGATTCCTGTCTCTATGCCGGCTTATGCAGTTCAGCCCGTTTATTGTGAATTGCCAGATGGTGATATTGACGGCGATGAATGTATTACCCAGAATCCATCAAAAAGTTACGGCAATAGTACTAACCCTGATAGTAATAGCACACTTGAATTAGCTGGCGATCCTGTAGTTATTGCAACTGGCAATAAATATATGAATGAAGTTGATTATTTCAGCAGCGATTCATCGCCCCTAATACTCAAGCGTTCTTATAATAGCTCCGATACCAGTATAACGAGTTTTGGTGTGGGCTGGCATGGTAGCTATAGTCGTAATGTTAGTGCTGTTTATTATGGAATTTTTCTTATTAATGGTAATTATCAATACAACTATGCAGTCGATGTGACGCGCGATGACGGTAAGATCCTAAATTTCTACCAAAATGGCAGCCTTTGGCAATCTGACAGTGATATTAATTCCAGGCTGATTAAAGTATCTAATGGTTGGCAATATACGACAGGGCTGGATGAAGTTGAAATCTATAATACCATTGGTCAACTAACCAGCGTTACCGACCGTGCTGGCTTAAGTCAGAACCTTAGCTATAATGCCCAAGGCTACTTGGCCACAGTTACTAATGCCTTCGGACGCAGCTTAAATTTTGCTTATACGGGCACCAACGTTTCTTCAGTCACTGTACCGAACGCTGGCATTTACGCTTATAGTTACGATGTAAAAAATAATCTTTCGACTGTCACTTATCCTGATGCAACACAACGAAAATTCATTTACGAAAATATTACTTACCCCAATGCGCTAACAGGCGTAATTGATGAAAAAGGCACTCGTTATTCCAGCGATGCTTACGATAGTGCTGGCCGCGATATTTCCACTGAATTTGCTGGTGGCGTTTACAAATACACATTAGACTTTAGCTATCTGACCAATGCTTATGTGCCGGTCACTGATGCGCTGGGTGTCACTCGTACCTCAACTTTCACCTCCATCAATGAAGTGCCTTTAGAAACTCAGATGAATCAAAGTTGCCCGAGTTGCCCTGCTACTTATGCGACGACCAAAACCACTAAGACTTATGATGCCAATGGCAATATAAGTAGCCAGATTGATTTCAACGGAAACACCAGTACTTACACTTACGATACGACACGAAATCTTCAACTTTTAAGTACCGAAGCCGCAGGAACTCCACAAGCAAGATCCACAATAACTACTTGGCATTCTAATTTCCGCTTACCAATCAGCATTAAAGAGCCCACCAAAACCTCCAATTTTAACTTTGATAGCAAAGGTAATTTGCTGCAAAAAACAATCAGCGCAGGTACTCAAACAAAAATATGGACTTTTACTTACAATAGTTCGAGTCAACCCTTAAGTATAGACGGCCCGCGCACTGACGTTAGTGATGTCACACACTTTGCTTACGATAGTCTAGGTAACCTCAATGCTGTTACTGATGCCTTGGGTCATGTCACTAACATTTCAAGTTATAACGCCGACGGCCAACCACTCAGCTTTAAAGATCCTAACGGCTTAGTAACTAGCCTTCAATACGATGCTCGTGGCAGGCTGATTACTTCAACAGTAGGCACAGAAGTGACACGATACAAATTTGATGCCGCAGGCCAGCTCATCAAGCTAACTTTGCCAGATGCAAGCAGTCTTTCCTATAGTTACGATAATGCTCATCGTTTAATCAGTATTATCGATACACTAGGCAATCATATCGATTACACATTAGATTTAATGGGTAACCGCCTTAACACCAAAACCTTTGATCCAACTAATACTTTAGCTAGTACGCGCTCGCAGGTTTTTGATGGTCTTAGCCGATTGGCAAATATCATAGGTGCTCAAAACCAAACCTCTAAATTTGGCTATGACGCCAATGGCAATACCACCAGTGTTGCTGATCCACTTAGCAACAAAACTAACTTGGCCTATGATCGACTGAATCGCTTAATTAGCAGTGTCGATCCTCTCGGTGACATCACTACCAGTAGCTATGATAGCAACAACAACCCGCTAGCATTGATTGATCCCTTAAACCATATTACTCGATATGGCTATGATGGTTTCGGTCAAAAATTGATTACTTCCAGCACCGACACAGGTCTAAGTCAAATTAACCGTGATGCCGTTGGCAACCCCATCAGTACTATTGATGCTAGAGGGCAAACCGTTACTTACAGTTACGATGCTTTAAATCGCGTATCTCAATCTAGTTACCCCAACAAAGCTCCTATCAACTTTAGTTATGATCAAGGCGTCAATGGCATAGGTCATCTAACCCAGATGAGTGACGGAACCGACACAACACTATGGGCTTATGATCTACATGGAAGGGTCGCTAGCAAAACCCTGATCAGCGGCTCGTTAAGACTAGTCACTCAATATGGTTATTCATCCAAAGGTCAACTCACTTCACTTACCTACCCTTCCGGCAAAATGGTGCAACTGAAATACAACAGTAACGGCCAAGTAACCGCACTAGATAGCAATAACGTGCCTTTACTCAGCGCCATAAAATATCAGCCCTTTGGTTCTGCAAAAAGCTGGGTATTTGGCAATGGCGCAACCACTAGCCGCAACTTTGATTTAGATGGGCGTCTGCTTAGCTATGATTTAGGCAACCGTTCACGGCAATTAGCTTATGATGCCGCTAGCCGCATCAGCAGTTACACCGACTCCGATCTCAACCACGATCAAAGTTTTAGTTACGATAAGCTGGGGCGTTTGATCGCTTATAACGATCCTCTCACACAAATGACATATAGTTACGATGCCAATGGCAATCGCACACAACTGCTAACTTCAGGTTCAACCAGCAAAAACTACAAACTAGATCTAAATAGCAACCGCTTATTAGGGATTACCGACACTAATAACCAGACCTTGAATAGCTATAGCTATGATCCAGCTGGGCATGTGATAAACGACGGTTATAACACTTTTAACTACGACGGCAGAGGTCGATTAGAACAAGCATCGAGCATCAGTTTCGGCAGCGAATACTACCGAATCAATGGACTAGGACAACGTGATGCCAAAGTCACCGGCTTAGCACCTGATTTATCAGGGGACGCTAACCAAGACGGCACCTTAACAGCGACAGACTTACGTCTGATAGTCCTAATGACCCTAGGCACTGCACCCATTAATCTTTCCGCTGATTGTAACCATGACAATAAAATCACCACAGCCGACGTAGTTTGCGCCCAAACTAAACTTGCCGACATGCACCTTCATCCTAGCAAATATATCCAGACCGGCACTTATTTTGTCTATGACGAAGCTGGACAGTTACTAGGTGAATACAATCAAAGCGGCACAGCCCTCCAAGAAACTGTATGGCTAGCCAATACGCCAGTTGCCGTGTTATCTGGCAATAACGCCTATTATGTCTACGCCGACCATCTCAATGCTCCACGAGCAATTAGCGACAACACCGGCGCCGTAGTTTGGCGCTGGGATAGCGAAGCCTTCGGCACCCAAGCCGCCACCAGCTCGACGTTCAGCTATAATTTACGTTTTCCTGGTCAGTATTATGATAATAGTACCGGACTGCATTACAACGGATTCAGGGATTACAATCCTGCGATAGGACGGTATATCGAGAGTGATTTAATTGGCTTGGCTGGAGGGGTTAATACTTATGGGTATGTGGGGAATAATCCTTTGAGTTTTGTTGATTTGTTGGGGCTTGAACTAACAGATGCACAAATTGCAAATATCATCTTCAATGAAACAAGGTCTTTTTCAGGTGCTAATTTAGATCAAGCAAGATCAAATATAGCGCAGGTGGTAATCAACGGAGATAATGCTCTCGGTGATAATAGACCTGCTACAGCACCAACAACTTCAATAGTTCCTGCTTCTGAACAGCAAACTTACCAAGCATGTAAAAACGCAGTGGCTGTTGCGCGAAATGCCCGCACAAATGGTGAAATAGACCCAACGAATGGCGCGTTAAATTTTAATTTTCGCAATAATAATTCAACAGCACCATTTTTTAGATTGCCGATACAAACTCAATTTGGCCCATTAAACAACAGCTTCACTGGTGGCGGACTGAATGCAACAGGTATCTATGCAAATACATATGGGGTAGGCCATTGAGTGCTAGAACTATTCTGATTGTAATCCAGCTTTTACTATCTACTAATGCATTTGGGCAATCTGTAGACTTTGATAAATTTCCTGATCGTTATCTCACTGAACTCGAAAGCTCACAAACTGCCGTGCTTTACACAGCATGCAAGACGCAAACCGGTAAAGCAGTTTTAATATTCAGCCTTGATGGTAAGCAAGGAAGGATTTTAGAATTAAAGAATGGCAAAATGATAAATACCGCTCCTCTAAACATAACGCACCAAAGTGCTACGATAGACATATCAGAAACACAAGGCGGCTTGTATACATATACTGTGATAGAGAATCATGTTAAGGATTTGTTAGATAGACCTTTTACATTTGTATCACCTGAAAATGTTAAGAAAATTTTGGCATTTATACCAAGTTATGAATGTATAGACAAACCACCAAAATATTAAAGGCTATAACAGTAACTGCCTAGTAGGCCGGAATAAGGCTTTACGAGCATAAGCGAGCAAAGCGTTTCCGGCATTTACTCCACTCCTGTGCCGGAAACGCCACCACGCGCTACGCTAGCATGGTCTTATTCCGGCCTACAGCTTATTCTCCCACCTAAAAAAGCATATTAGGATTGATGAACAACTAGGTAATAAATAAAATGTGCAAACAGCTTTATCGTTTGCCCACCTTTTGTCGATAAACGGTGGGCAGAAAAACATTGTCTACCCTACCTGGCTTTAATCATATAAGTTAAATCATGTTAAACTCATCTCATGAAAATTAAAGACCTTATCGCAACAATTGAATTGGATGGTTGGCAGCAAATCCGGCAAAAAGGAAGTCATCGCCAATATCACCATCCCATTAAATCTGGTACGGTTACTGTTGCTGGAAAACCCAGCGTAGATGTTCCGCAAGGAACACTTTTAAACGTTCTGAAACAAGCGGGACTTAAGTAGTAGAGGTTTATATGCGTTATTTAGTTGTTATTGAAGAAGGTCCAACAAGCTTTGGCGCCTATGTACCTGATCTCCCCGGCTGTATAGCTGCAGGCGAATCACATCAAGAAGCCCTGCAACTCATACAAGAAGCCATCGAGTTTCATATTGAAGGGCTTAAAGAAGAAGGGCAATATATTCCAATGCCACATTCTGCAAGCACCTTCGTTGAAGTTCAAGCATAACCCTATCTAAAACAGCCTAGTAGGCCGGAATAAGGCTTTACGAGCGTAAGCGAGAAAAGCGTTTCCGGCATTCACTCGGCTCCTGTGCCGGAAACGCCATCAAACGCTTTGTTAGCGCTGTCTTATTCCGACCTCAAATAAAACAGCGTGTAGGGTGTGCAAACAGCTTTATCGTTTGCCCACCTTTGGTCTGACATACCTAAATCATTAAGCAAATGATGATCCTCAATCAAAGGCAAAAACTCATTAGCTGCCAATAAGCCCTGTATGATGACTCCTGCTTATTAACGCTTCAACACCAATAAAACTATCTTGCGCATATTGACTTTGGGCTGGTAATACAACTCAAACTCCCCTATAGCTAACCCTGTTTGTATTTCAAACAAATGTTGATACTGGGTATTGACCTGTCAGTCTGTTAGCTGATCAAAAATGTGATACGTGTTTTTACCCGATTTTTTTGCCAAATGCATAGCTTGATGAGCACGGTGTAATAAATCTTGAGCATCCATGTCTTTATCTATCTCGCCATTAAACACGGCGCAACCTATACTGGCAGAGATCTGTAAATTATCTGTGTTATGGGGCACAGGGCTATTACAAGCTTCCAAGATTTTGTCTAACAGAATATTTATAGGAGAAACACGAGAAATTTCCGGCATTAATATAATAAACTCATCACCGCCCAGTCTTGCTAGAGTATCTGATCGTCGAAGCATACTAGACATAGCTAAACTAATGTCAACTAAAAACGCATCACCGGCAACGTGCCCGTATTGGCTGTTAATCGTTTTAAAATCGTCATAATCTACAAATAACAACGCCATTTTAGCCTTATATCTGCTCGCAGAGACTATAGCCTGATTTATTCTGTCATTTAGCAGTAAACAATTAGGTAATCCGGTTAAAGTATCGTAATAGGCAAAATGTTCTATGTGCTGACCTTTTTCAGGTATGGTATCGATATCAGTAGTTTCGTTGATATCACCTTGTATACCTAGAGACTCCATAAATTCCCCCTCGTTATTAGTGATGGATGTAATGTCGAGCTCATTCCAAAACGCTGAGCCCCCTTTGCGATAATTCTGTAACTCAACTTGGAAAGCTTGCGCCATCGTTTTTGAGCTTTTTAAAGCTAATACCTGTTCTAGATCGTGGCTTTCTGTACCTTGTAAAAGTAGAGAATTTTTCTTGATGAAATAATCATAATCAAAAATAAAATTCTTTTTTTCCGAAAAATACTGGGCTGTTAAAGCAGTAAATAACAATAGGTGTCGTTGATTATGAGTTAGTTGATTGGCTATTAAATATATAGCTTCTAAAGAGCGATGCTCATCTGAAATATCTAAGGTGTTATTAAATTGAGGGTCTGATTCTTGTTTGTGATCGTTCCGACTATTAATATCAAATAATATTTTGGGATCGAGTCCCAACCATTCAACCAGCACCTGTATTTTAGAGGTTTGAGGTAAAGCGATACCTTTTAGCCACTTTCTGCCTGTTTCGTAAGCAATAACCTTTGTTCCATGCGCTCTTAAATTAAATTCATTGACGAAGAATGTAGTAGTGACTTTTCTGTTAAATTTATGGAACAAACTTTTATTGAGCTCTTCAGAAAAACTTTTTTTGACTTTCTTCAAATTATTCATGGTTCATTAAAAACTAGTTACGTTATCATGGTTCATTAAAAACTAGTTCCGTTAATTACAGATAAAAGTCGGACATAAGTCATTGACCGAAAAAAAAAAACACCTAACATTACATAAAGTTAATACTGTAAAAAGTATCAGTCAATACCGAGCGAGTTTTACATAAAACTAAGACATGTAGTACGCTTTTTTAAGTGCATTTGATTACAATTTAAATTTGTTTTCCGATATAGCGAATAAAATTATAGGATGCCCTAAACAAAATAAAGCGCATTGGCTGGTGGCGTTACCGGCATATACATCGTTCGAATTGCCGGAAATGCTTTACTCGCTTTCGCTCAAAAAGTCTTATTCCGGCCTACGGCTGTTTTAAAGACACAAAACTCATGAGTTTTGACTCCAAAAACAAGGCAAAATAACACCTAAGTTGCAACCAGTAGGACAGAAACGTAGGGTGGGTAGAGACGAGCAATTTGCCCAGTAATCCGATGTTCTATGCGACAAGGCGAATTTGTCGCCCCATACAGATTTAAAGCTTATTTCTATCCTTAACTAAGGACATTAACCCTTATAAACCTACCAAACCAACATGACTATACAACGCCCTGATCCTGATGAATTACTGGCTCGTGTCAATCGAGAACGAGCACTAGCGCTTCGTGGCCGCTTGAAAATATTTTTTGGAGCTGCTGCCGGTGTTGGTAAAACCTATGCCATGTTGCTGGCGGCTAAAGAAAGACGTGCCGAAAACTGTGACATCATCATAGGCTTGATAGAAACGCATGGCCGCAAAGAAACAGCCGCTTTGTTAGAAGGTTTGGAGCAATTGCCGCCCAAAGTCATTAATTATCGTAGAAACACTTTTAAAGAATTTGACTTAGATGCCGCACTTAAACGCAAGCCTTCTATCATTCTGGTAGATGAACTAGCACATAGCAATGCAGAAGGCTGCAGGCATCCTAAACGCTGGCAAGATATAGAAGAACTACTTAATGCCGGTATTGATGTTTATACTGCCCTTAATGTCCAGCATTTAGAAAGCCTTAATGATGAAATAGGTCAAATTTCTGGCATAAGGGTCTGGGAAACCGTCCCCGATACCGTATTTGAAAATGCTGATGAAATCGAGCTAGTCGATCTGCCTCCTGATGATTTGCTAGATCGACTTAAAGATGGCAAAGTTTATTTGCCGCAACAAGCGCAACTCGCTATCAAACACTTTTTTCGTAAAGGTAATCTGATTGCTCTGAGGGAATTGGCACTCAGACAAACGGCTAGTCGAGTCGATGCACAAATGCAAGATTATCGCGAAGACAATGCCATAGCTGATGTGTGGCAAGTTAGCGAACGTATTATGGTTTGCATAAGCCCTAATGGCTTAGCGGAACGCTTAGTTAGAGCCGGCAAGCGTTTTGCCAGCAGTTTGCGCGCCGAATGGCTGGTAGTCTATGTAGAAACACCGGAATTAA
Organism: uncultured Methylococcaceae bacterium; assembly: GCA_903934035.1. Taxonomy (GTDB): domain Bacteria; phylum Pseudomonadota; class Gammaproteobacteria; order Methylococcales; family Methylomonadaceae; genus Methylobacter_C. Next base: position 6,276 of record CAIZMK010000122.1, on the reverse strand, counting down.
AACGCATGTCGGCTGAAAAACACGATAGTGTGTTGCGTATTTTACGTTTTGCCGAACAACTAGGCGCCGAAACCTTAGTTATAAGTGCATTCGATATCAGCGCCGCTATTATCAATCTATGCAATGAGAGAAATGTGACTAAAATTGTCCTAGGTAAGCCGACTCGGCGCGGATGGAAACGTTTATTATTTGGCTCATTGGTCGATAGCTTGATTAGTGATGCGCATAATATTAATCTTTATCTACTTGGCAGCCCTAAGCCGGAAAGACTCAGTAATGATAAATCAAAGCTATAGGATACGCCGAACAAAGTGAAGCGCATCACTCCTCAATGATGTGCCTCCTTGCGTAGGTACATCCTATGCACGGAATGGCTTGTGACTTACCCAGCTAACTACCTAATACAGCAATTTGAACTCCACTCCACTCGCCATGTGCAACGCTTTTATCCCACCAACGCATTCGATATTCACGGGCTTCATGACTATTGCCAGTAGCCAGTGGACTAACATACAACTAAGGTTTAATCGTACTCACCGCCATTAATACGACTTTCTATCGAGATACCATCATGACCATGTTTCATAAAATCTAAACGTACCTGACTCCCTGTCGCCCCCTGCTCCACACTCGCTGTAAACTCTGACGTTAAATACTGTACCGAAGACAATATACCAATAATGCCCATATCCTGACCGACGATATCAGTGTAATTGGGATTAGCCAAGTAGGGTGGAAACGCATTTCTACCCACCGCTTTTATGGCTATATATGAATTTTTGTGGATATCAGTCTAATAAAATCCATATTATGAGTGAAACTTTTGTTAATCATTTAATGAGTTATCCTTATTTATTCATGAATATGATCTCCTAATCAAGACCGCTATATGATGATGTCTAGTAAAAGGCTTGTTAAGACTGTCATGATCTTTAAGCGTAATCAGGTCTATCTATATATTTTTCAGCACTAAAGAAGTTCTTGAAATAAGGCATAAAACTGGCAGTGATTGGAATGGAATAGAAACAATAAATCGCAGCTGCTTCACCTGTAGACACATTGAATAACCATTGCGGCATAAACAACGTCATCAATGCCATAAATAAATGGTAACTAGAAATTCTCCAGTTATTTTTCCAAACAAATCCACTCAAAGCTAAACCGAATAATGATCCATGAGTTACAAAAGCTCCGAAGGCACTCGATATGTGATAGCCGATATGATAAGTACCCATAAATAAACAAGAAATCATATTGCCGATAAAATTAGGTGAACCATCAAATAGTTGTAATTCTTTGGGTAATGCGGTGCAGATCAGAAACAAAGAACTTAAGCTTGCACCGAAAATAGTCGCTTGTTTAAGTGCGGTTTTATCAGTCGAATAAGTGGCTAGCGCAGGCATAATTGCAAACGCTTGTAGGGCAATATGATAAGTAGACAATTCACTTAAAAAATAGTTAGTGCCATAGCCACATTGATCAGCTACTGGATAAGCAAAATATTGAATTAATTCCATGAGTGAAAAATGGAATATGGCATAAGATCGTGCAGCTCGCACCCAAAATGTTTCCGTTTTATCAAGATAAGTAATACTGGCAGCAGTTAAACCGATAACACCTAAACCCAGTGACATATTGGCACTAAAACACATAAGTTCTCCTATAACTAGATTAATATAAAAATTAAATACGCCCAAACTGCTTGAATAAGGAGTTAAGCTTAGAATACCGCACACATTATACTGGAAATAAAAGCTAATTTTATAGCACTGGCTTTTATAAAAACAGAGTGCAGCTTGTTTTGATTTTAATAAGGACTAACTTAAAGATTAAAAAATCTAAAAAAGATATGACTTTTTTAAGCCACATTCTCTTTAGTTACAACCTTAAGCAATACGACAGTTAATCACGTTTGCCGTGCCTAGCACCGCAAGTTTTGTTAGATTTGCCACAACAGGGGCGCGACATGTATGCCGCGCGTTGGTAGGAGGGCAGAAAGCCCTCTCTACCGAGCAGAAGCAAAACCGAGGATCGCAGATTGAACGGTAATCGACCCGCCTTTTCTTTGGGTATTTTTAAAGGCTGCGCCAAAGAAAGTATCTCGCCCTCGGGTGCGATTACCCGATTAAAACAACCTTCGCGATAGCGACATCATTATTTGTTTTAAAATGCTGCATGGACTTATTAAGAATAATCTTACTTTAAATTATCAGTGACATGCGGCTCTATCAATTGATACATTAACTGATGCATTCTAGGACTGCCTGCAATTAAATTACCGGATTGTAGATAATTATCATTAAACGATAAATCGGTCACAACACCGCCCGCTTCTTTTATTAACAAAATGCCAGCGGCCATATCCCACTCCATCAAGCCTATCTCCCAAAAACCATCTAAGCGACCTGCGGCTACATAAGCTAAATCCAATGCGGCAGCGCCCGCTCGTCGCAATCCCGCACATTCGGTCGTTAATGACTTAAACATGCCTACATAAGCATCTAAGTGTTTATCGGTCTTAAAAGGAAAGCCAGTGCCAATCAACGCGTTTTTTAAGCTAGTTTGTTGTGTGACTCTAAGGCGACGATTATTTAACATGGCACCACCGCCACGTTTTGCGGTAAATAATTCATCACGTAAAGGATCATAGATTACGCCGACTTCTAGCTTATCTTTATATTTTAAGGCTATAGATACGGCATACTGAGGAAATCCGTGTAAAAAATTAGTCGTCCCATCAAGTGGATCAATCACCCAGACATAATCGTTGCCTAAATGCTCACCACTTTCTTCTGCGAGTATGCTATGTTCAGGAAAAGCGGCCTTGATTATATTAATGATTTCTCGTTCAACCATGCGATCGACTTCGCTAACATAATCGTTCTTACCTTTTTGATCGATGTGTAGACGACCAACATTATCAGTTGAACGAAGAATTAAGTCGCCAGCGCTTCTAGCAGCACGGACGGCAATATTTAACATAGGTTGCATAGGCAGATTCTTAATGAGCGTATAAAACGCACAATGATAGCAAAACTTTTGGTAAACTTTGTTTATTTTTATCTAAGGACGACACTGTTGCTTTCACATATTAAGATTGTTTTAGTCGAAACATCGCATCCAGGAAATATTGGTGCGGTAGCTAGAGCCATGAAAAACATGAGCATGACCGAGCTTTGCTTAGTGGCCCCTAAAATTTTTCCTTGCTCAGAAGCAACCTCAAGAGCAGCAGGTGCCGATGATATTTTAGCTCGCGCTCAAATTTATGACACTTTACAAACAGCCGTCGCTGACTGCCAATTAGTGATTGGTGCTAGCGCAAGATCACGCACGATAAGTTGGCCAGAAATAAGTCCACGCCAGTGTGCTGAACTCACTACTACAAAAGAATCTGATCAAAAAGTCGCTATTATTTTTGGCCGAGAAAACTCCGGTTTAAAAAATCATGAACTGGATTTATGTCATTTTTTATTAAGAATCCCCTGTAACACGGAATATAGTTCACTTAATATAGCGGCTGCCGTACAGGTCGTTTGTTATGAGTTATTTGTAGCGACTCACACACAAATACCAGTAAGCATTGGTGATGTCGATAAAAACATCAAAGCTACTGCCCAGCAAATGGAGTCTTTTTATACACATTTAGCAGAAGCTTTGACAGATATAGGCTTTATGAATCCCGACAAATCTAAATCTATTATGCGCCGCTTAAAACGACTCTATAATCGTACCCAGCTAGACACTAAAGAGCTAGATATACTCAGAGGCATTTTAAGGATGTCCCAAGATAATCAAAAAAAATAATAATTGTTGATCAATGTTTTTAGACCTTGCCAAACATAGATATCTTCACAAGTCAGTTCGCATTATAGGTACATTTCAAACAATAGTGACAGGTCGCGACCTGTCACTACATCACGACCGACCTCTAAATTACAATGGTATTGTACTTATCCACACCCGCCACCTACGTAGACTCATTCATCGAACAGGAAGTTAACTTTGCGCACGTAAGAACGACAAAAAAACAACGTAGGGGCTCATTGCACCTGCCCAATATCGAAAGTTCGATGTAATAGAGCTTAATTTATAAGGGCGTATGCAATACGCCCCTACGATCAGGTTATTGATGAAAGGATTAATTTAAATAACCAAGCTACAATCCTTTATTTTAAAGTTGACTATTTTGCTAGGTTAAGTATAGTGACAGCTATTACTTACTTTATCCAAGGGATTTAACTAGTGCGCCTAACCACAAAAGGTCGTTATGCAGTAACGGCAATGCTTGACCTAGCCTTTCACAGCGATATAAAACCTGTGACTTTGAACGATATAGCTGCAAGACAAACTATTTCATTGTCTTATCTAGAACAATTATTTTCACGCTTACGACGCGCCAACATGGTGAAAGGTATACGCGGCCCAGGTGGCGGTTATACACTTGCTGATGCACCCAACAAAATCAACATTGCTGACATTATTGCCGCTGTAGATGAACCTATAGATGCAACCAAATGTGGCGGCGAGGCAAATTGTCAAAAAGAACAAGCTTGCTTAACCCATGACTTATGGATGGGACTCAGTGATCAAATCAGAGAATATCTTAAAGGCATTACTCTAGCTCAACTCTTAGAAAAACATCATGTACAAACGGTTGCTAAAAGACAAGTTAATGAAGCAGAGCAAGTTATTGGGATTCATCGACATACAGATTTAATTGCCAACTTGAGTGAATGATCTATTTTGATCACAATGCCACAACACCCTTAGATAAGCGGGTGTTGGAGGCGATGCTTCCATTTTTAAGTAGCTTTTATGGCAATCCTTCAAGTCTATACCGCCAAGGAAGATTAGCCCGCAGCGCAATTGACAATGCTCGCGAACAACTTGCAGCTCTGACTGATGCACCTGCCTCACAAATCATTTTCACTAGTGGTGGTACTGAAGCCAATAATCTGGCATTAGCAACCTTAACTATCACTGACAAACTCGCCATTTCAACAACGGAGCACCACTCCATTACTGAAAGCGCGGCTAGCTTACAGAAACAAGGCATTAACTTAAGTCATATCAATGTCGATAGCCAAGGCTTAATTAGCCAATCTACATTAGATCAATTAATTATTGACCGACCTGACTTTGTTTCAATTATGTTAGCTAATAACGAAACTGGAGTTATTCAGGATTTATCTGCAATTACTCAACAATTAAAAGCTAATGACATCAAAGTACATACGGATGCTGTGCAGGCTTTAGGTAAAATACCCGTATCATTTAAGCAATTAGCGGTGAATTTGATGTCCATATCCAGCCATAAGATATACGGACCCAAAGGCTGCGGGGCTTTAATTTATGACAAAGATTTAAAAATAAACCCCTTAATTATCGGCGGTGGACAAGAACGCAATCTAAGATCAGGCACAGAAAATGTGGCAGCAATCGTTGGCTTTGGTAAAGCTGCAGAACTTGCAAAAACAGAATTCAATGAACGTAACAGTCAACTATTGACATTAAGATCACAATTGGAAATTGAACTCAGAACCATCCCAAATCTGAGTATTTTTGCAGATAGGGCAGAACGCATACCTAACACAGTATTGATTGGCATGCCTGAAGTAGACGGTGAAATGCTACTAATGAAACTAGATCAAAAAGGCTATGCAGTTTCAAGCGGCTCGGCTTGCGCTAGTGGCGATAAAGAACCTAGCCCTGTACTTATTGCCATGGGAATAGAGCCAGCACTTGCTAAAAGTGCAATTCGTATCAGCCTTGGCTTAAGCAATACCCAAAAAGAAATTTCTAACTTTATTCATTTATTAAAATCCTTGGCTTGCCAAGCATAAAGAGAGTCTTATGTCTGTTACAGTTACTGAAAGCGCAGCAAAACAAATCAAAAAGCAATTAGAAAAGCGAGGAAAAGGTCTGGGGTTAAAACTAGCCGTCAAAAAGTCAGGTTGCTCAGGCTATGCCTACGTTCTCGATTATGCAGACGCACTGAATGAAAATGACCAAGTATTTGAAAAATTTGGCGTGTGCGTCATAGTCTCAGCTAATGACTTGGAATTCGTTGATGGTATAGAACTAGATTATCGTAGAGAAGGTATTAATGAAGCCTTTAAATTCAACAACCCTAATGTTAAGGGAACTTGTGGTTGCGGAGAAAGCTTCTCTGTAAGCTAAATAAATACAGAAGAGTGGATGCGCTGGCGAGACTGTGAAAGTATTCTTTTTATTCCCCTCTTTAGCAAAGAGGGGTTAGGGGAGATTTGATCTATT
>CAIZMK010000121.1 GCA_903934035.1 uncultured Methylococcaceae bacterium | reverse complement strand
GACACCTTTTGCGCTGGAAAAACCGATTCAATCAGGGCAGGGGTGTGTTGTAGGGCAAAGGGGGTGAGTGTGGTCATGAATAGACTGTAATAAATTAAATTAAAAGATTAGGAATGAATTAGCAACACGCTTATTCAGCTACTTAAGGTGGTTTTCAATAGCCATGGCTCCATGAAATACGCCCAAGATGTCGATCTGTTGTTGATCTTTGATTAGATAAGCAATTCGGTAATGTCCATAGAGCAGAATACGTATCTCGCCTTCCGGTTCGGTTCTGTATTGGTAACCTATTTCCGGAAAATCCTTGAGCAATTGGGCTTTTTTTTATAAATCCCGGCAATGACTTGGTTGGCAGTTTTAGGACTATCGATTGTGATGTAGGCGTGAATGTCTTGCAGCCATCGTTCCGCTTCGTAGGTCCAGTTTATTATTGCCATGACTGGATACGTCGTTCGATTTCTTCGTTGCTCAGGGTACGTTGTTGGCGAGCGTCTTGAAGACCACGATTAACCATGCGTTCAAAGGCCAGTTCGCGCATGATTTCTTCATAGGATGCATCTAAAGGTTGACTGTTGATGACTTCAACCATTTGCTCTTTTACAGTGGGCATAGTGATTCTCCAGTTGTGTATTTATTCACTGTCATCTTCAAACACTTCGCTTAGATCAATCTGGCAATCAGGGAATAACTGTGGCGTGGCGATATCTTCGCCAGAGTACATAGCAAGTAGTTGGTATTTTTCGGTATCTTCATCTAAGACAAACTGATGGACGGCTTTTTCACCGGGATAAACTAACCAGTATTCTTTAACGCCGCTCTCTTGATAGAGTTGGTATTTAAGCTGCATCTCTTTTTTGGAATTACCCCTAGACAAGATTTCTATAACCCAATCAGGCGAACCTAAACAACCTTTACTATCAATTTTAGTTTTGTCGCAAATTACGCAGATATCAGGCTGAACGACGGAATAAATATCTACATTTGCTACGATGGATTTTTTACGGTCAACTAAGCGCACATCAAAAGGCGCAGCGAAAGCACGGCATTCTTTGTTTTTAAAAAAAATAAATAATACACCACTTAAGCGCCAAGAAATACTCTGATGCTCAGAACTAGGAGCAGGGCTCATCGCCATAATTTTGCCTTTAATCAGTTCAATAGCACCATCAAACTGCCAAGACAAATAATCAGCGTAGGTGTAGGTGCTGTTTAAATCCAATTGGGATAGATCGGTTGTTTTAGACATAGATCACCTTGTGGCGTGTTGTTAATTGATAGGGTAGGCTCAGAAAGTTTAAAGCTCAAAATCAAACAAGCTTAGTGTACCATTGCCAGTATCTTTTGAGGATTGCAGTGTTAACGTTTGTGGTGTCTGCTTTAAAAATTCATTTTGTGCGACATCCCCTAGCGCGTGACGCAAGGCTAATCGCCAACCTTTGCCGCCATCATTAATACTGCCGGTTGTTATGGCGGTGATGCCAAATAACCACCATCGTTCTTCAGGGCGTAAAGCCAACCAGTTACGAACGGCAATCGGGATGTGGTCTAACTCCATGCCTTCAATGGCCCAGGCCAATACGCAAAGTTCTTTACCTAATAAACGATCAACTGGATTGGTACCGACTACCCAGGCAGAGGTTTTTAACTGGCGCTCCTTAAGTCTGACATTAAAGGCTCGTTGGACTTCACTGCGGATAGCTGTCCAGCGTGGCCGCTCCAATATACACCTCGCTATTTGGCTTTGGCTATGATCATGGCTTTGTAGCCCTAAGTTTTCAACAATACATACGGCACCGGTATTGTTACGCGGGATTTCTATAATGAAATGATGCGGATCACTGGTTGCAGGCACGCCAAAACCCAAAGTCGGATGTAGGATGGTTTTGGTGGCGGCTTTTTTTCGGGTCATTGCTTGCATCAGAAGTTGGTAGTGGCGTTAGTCGAAAATTATCAATCCAGTTTCCCCTAATGCCATTAAGTTAAGGTTTTTATAGAATTGTGGTAGTCTCTTTAGCCACGAGTGCATGGCTAAAGAGACTGTGAAAGTATTCTTTTTATTTCCCCTTCTTTAGCGAAATAGGTATCTACACAAGTTTCTTATCAGCGTGGAAACGATAAAAATCACCGTAGGGGCGTATTGCATACGCCCCTACGATCTTCACAACAATGTTATCGTTCTCGCGTGGGAATGCTAACAATTATTTGTGTAGATACCTATGCTTTAGCGAAGAGGGGCTAGGGGAGATTTGGTCTATTAAAAGTAATTAATAAATATCAGTAACCTATGGCGCAATAAATCCCCCTCGATCCCCTTTTTCAAAGGAGGAAGTTTGTCACGTTTCTTGTATCACATCGCCAGGCTTTAGTTGCAAGCCGCTAAGTTCGGCAAATTCTTTACAAGCATAACCATCACCAAATTGGATGCCGCCTTTAATAGTGATGCTGATTTGGGCTTGATCATCATTCAGCACGTTACGCATGGTGTTGATGGTTTGTTCTAGCATTTGCACAGTGATTTCACGTTCGTGGAAGCGTATTTGTACGGTATTTTCTCCATCACCAATTAAAACACAAACCCCTTTTAATTGAGTGGTGTCCCGATCTTTAAAACGGTTAATAATACTAAAGACTTTTTCTGTGTTATCAAGGTTAATACCTTTATTATCTTGTAAGCGTGCGGGTTTATGGTCATCAATTTGTACCCGCTTATCACCGCTGGCCGGAATGCTGAAGCTTGCGTTTTTAGTGGCGGCACCGGCTTTGGCAAATACCGAAAGCGGAAAGGCTTCTATGCCGACTTCAAAAGGTGCTTCGTAACGATCGCCTTCTCTTGGGTTGGAGCCATTCACGCTGTAATAAATTTCAGCGGCGGGGATAACCGATAATTCAATGCGGCGTTTGTCGCTGGCGATATGTAGCTGATGTCGAATAATTAAGTCGGCAACCCAAGGTTTAGGCTCACCTATTTCATGTTTTCCATCATTATCAACAGCCAGAAAATAGAGCGTTGCCGCGTTTGTGTGAAAGTTATCTAAGTCTGTCACCACAGGGTCAGATGTTGTGACCGTAGGATTTTGTGAATAATGAATGACGGGGCTTGCACCACAATTGCGTGGCGTTAACATTAATATGGTTTCGCCAGTCTCTTTATTGATGCCTTGTGGGGCAATATTGACTGTGGTTTTTTCTTTCGGAAAGGGACCTTTTTCAATATAACCATCTTCACCCAAACGCCAGCGAACTTGTCTCAAGGCTTCGGTTTTGAGCATATCCATGCCGGCACTGCCTGGCATCCACGGCCATTCTGGATTAGTTTTTGCGCGCATCACTACATCTTTCCATGGTGTGCGACGGTCGCGTTCTGGCCAAAGATACGCTTCGGCTTGGGCAAGATAATTGTTTATGTCCTCTTTGATATCTAAAGCTAGCTTGTAATTGGCACGTGGACTAGCGAGTAATTCTTCAATTTGTTTTTCTGCTGATTGCTCGCCTTTTCCGACTTTAAGGCCATTATCAATGGTAACCATTAATAGTACGTCGTCTCCTGAGCTTTCATCTTTACCCGGAAAATATAAGCGATTATAAGCACCTGACAAGGCTTTCATAAAACGTTGCTCAGCGTCTTCTAAGCGTTCACCGGCTTCTTGAAAGAGGGTATCGCCATCGCTGAGATGCTTAACTATTTGCTCAATGGCGTATAGTTCACGAAGACGTTCTTCAACGGCATCGGCAAAATGACTGTCTTGTCCTGAAAGTACCAGCAAGTTATTTTTTTCTTGCTGATATTGGTAGAAATTGTTGAGTTGTTGAGGTGGTAGTTTACCGTCAGGTCTAACTACTAGCAGCAATCTTGTACCTGTTAAGCGAATATCATCGAGTAATGGCAGCGCTTTAATGTCTTGGTAGGCGGCTTTGCTAACGGGTTGCAAAATGCCTGTTAAACGGTTGATCAGCGCTTGGTCAATTTTAGGTTGTGGAATATCACGTGCATTACGTTCAATTTTTCGAGATAGGTTTTCGGTATCTCTAATAAAATAACGTTGTTCTTCACGATGAATATACCAAGCATGTTCTTTTAGCTTTTCTAGGGCAGTAATAAATTCGTCTGGCTTACGGTTAGGTGCAGCTAAAAATTCAATAATTTCGCCTTCGCTTAAGCCGATACGACCGCCAACTGCCCGTGATAATGAAGAGGCTAATAATAAAGTGCTAACTTGGGTGGCAGCATCACTAGAAAGTTGTTCATCAATAATTTCTGCAACGGCACTGCCGGCATCAGAAATATCATGACTCATGGCAGGTTGTAGCGAGGGTGCAATTCTAGCTATTTCATCTTTGACATCTAAGTCATTGATATTAAGATGCTGGGAGCCCACTAAATAAACATCGTCTAGGCTTCTATCTTGCACACTTTTGAGCAGACGGGCGGCAAATTGCATTAAACCTCGCGTTTGCCGAAAACCTTCGTTTTCTTTAAACAGCGCGACCAAATGTTTGAAAGCAGGGTGAAAAGGGTAGGTCTCGCGTACTTGTTCAGCGATTTGTTCTATGCTGGTGGCGGTAATGTAGCCTCCATCGGTTGCTGCTTTAATACGTTGGGCATATTCTTCGGCGACATCCTCAATAACGCTGTCATCCGGCAGGCTAAGTATCAGACGTTTTTTAAGAATTTCGTAAATCTCATTGCCTGCTAGTTGCACTGGTGTAATGGGTTTAGCTTGGCGGCGGGTTTCTTGTTGTAAATTGGTGATGGCTTCTGTTAAGGCTTTAGTTTGGGTGCTGTAACTACCTGACAGGTTGGCAATGATGATACAGCAATTATCCAATTCTAAGGCTGCGCTTAATAAACAGCTGATTGAATAAGTCACTCTGTTGGCCAAAGTGCCGTCACCCATGACTTGAGTGCTAGCATTATCAAGATAAGGTGGTAGTTCGTCGATCATAATGAGCGTTGGCTCATTGCCGATAATGGTTTTCCAAGTGGCTTGATCGACACTTTTGGGGCCATTGATCCAGTAAGGTTTTATGGCTTCTTCTTGTCCTAATTGGCTGGCAATATCACCCCAAATAAAATTATCGGGGTTATTGCGGCCGTTGAATGCGGCAATTCTGGCTTTGCCAAAATCAATTCGTTCAGCCAGATCGGCAGGGAGTATGTGCTGACGTAATTCTGGATGTCTTGCCAATAAGCCAAAAGCAATCATCATGTGGGTTTTGCCACCCCCCATGGCTTGAGTGAGTTCAAAAACGGCTTGGTCGGATTGGCCTGACAAGCGCAACATGCCTTCACGAAATAGCTGTTCCATGCCCTGAGTGACGTAGTTTCTAGCAAAGAACTCTTGTCCAGTTCCTTCATCTTTAATCAGATCAGCTAAGTTTTCAATAGCCTGACTCATTCGATAATCACGAATAATCGGGCTAAAAACACAAGCTTGTTTTACCGTTTTGATCATGTTCCTTGTTCCTTAAGTTGCTGCTATTGGCGCTTATGGTCTGTTACCTAGTTGAATTTTGGCACATTATAGCTTAAGTAACATTTTAAAATAGTAGTAATGAATTTGAATTTTCTCCGGTGCGAACAACTGACTATCCTTCGATAAGCTTAAGGTGAGCGGTCAATACAGTATTGATTTTAGGGGAGAGCTGCAAAAAATTTTGCAATGATTAGTATTTGGATTTGATCGCTAAATGATAGAGATTAATGTAGAAGAGGGGGCTTGAAAATCTTATTTTTTAGTAAGCTTGAAGCATCGGTTTGTGTGTTGAATATTGCAAAAGTGTAAGTGACTTAATTTGGTAATGCAGCTATTTGTTGCGCCTGCTTCGTGATATTGACAATTTAAGATTGTTAGCATTCCCACGCGCGAACGATAACATTGTGGTGAAGATCGTAGGGGCGTATTGCATACGCCCTTATAAATAAGCTCTATAACATTGGACTTTCAATGTTGGGCGTATGCAATAGAGACTGTGAAAGTATTATGACTTTAGCTTCCCTCTTTGTAAAAGGGGGAGTGCGGG
>CAIZMK010000120.1 GCA_903934035.1 uncultured Methylococcaceae bacterium | reverse complement strand
TCATTGTCGGGCATGAATGCCTGACCTACAACTGTCCCGTGTTAAGTGGGTAGCCCTTAAATGACGCTGCTTTTACTTGTGTAGATACCTATAACTAAAGAGGGGAAATAAAAAGAATACTTTCACAGCCTCCTATGCCCCTTAACAAAGGGAGGGCTAGGGTCTGGCGGAGTTCATAAAACACTTAATCTTCTAAGCCATCTACGCGCTTAGTACTTAAGATTGGCGAATAAATAAATATAAATAATGAAAAAGCGGCAATCCAGCACAAAGTAGACGCATATATTAATAGATTAATACCTTGCGGCAGTGCGACAGGTAATAATACTCTGAATACGGCTGCCAAATTAAGTAATACAAAGGCTATCGTTATGGCGTTAGAAACACGAAGAGCTCGTCCAGTATGCCCTAATGAGACTCTGGCCATCATGGCTAAGGTTAAGCTGCCTATGCCTCCAAGAGTAAACGCATGAAGAGCTAATACAGGCAATACCCAACCATAAACTGATAAGGCGGTTAAGACAAAACCAAGAATTAGCCAAACATAGCCGATATATAACGCCCATAATAAAGGCATATACCAAATTCTGCTCACATACCAAACTGATAAACGAGCTGCATTAACGGCGGCGGCAAATAGAGCGGCTACGGCTAAAAATGTGCCAGAGACAGAACTTAATTGTAATATGAACACTAAAACAGCAGAACCAATTGACAATATATCCAATAATGGATTTTTGCTGATGAAAGTGCCTGATAAAGCTCTTTCAGTAAAATACGGAAATATCCTGCCTGCAAAAACAATAATCAGGGTAATAATCGTCGCTACAACCAGTTGTATGCCTAACCACGCAGAATTTAAATTTAAACCTAGCATCTCTGCATGAATTAAAGCATTGCCTAAGGCTAATATCAATAAAAGCCCAACAAAACCCAAGTGTTTGTATTGCTTGCTTTGTAAAATGGGTAGACTGATGTGATAAGCTAAAACGGGCAAGAAAGCAAAATCAACAAGAGCAATGACAACATCAGGTAATAAGGCCGCATAAAAGGGCAATATGCGCCCATAAAGCCACAACAATGCCAGTGCGGTTAATTTATCACCCGTTAGGGTTGGCTTTGCGGTCCAGTTTTTAACAGCGGTTAATAAGAATCCAGCGATGACGGCTACCGAATAGCCCAACAACATTTCATGCGCATGCCAATAACTCGGTAAAAAATAATTTGCGACTGTTAATGTGCCCTTGAACATAGCATTCCAAAGCAAAATTAAGATCAGTGCAGATAAGCCAGCTAGAGCAAAAAACACTCTAAAGCCTAAAGCAAAAATAGGTGTGTCAAATATTTTATGTGTATTCATAGGGATGTATTTTCCAACCAATCTAACTCAGCATCTGAAAAACCTGCAATTATACGCATTTCTCTGTTAAAAGGGCCTTTTGGCTTTCCACCTAAGTAATATTTCTTAATTAACTGTTGGTATTGGCCTTCCGGTTCCAAGCCTTGCTGCTCACAAACAAACTTAAACCAATAGGAACCACGCTCTACATGCCCTACTTCGTCAGTTAAAATGCGGGTTAATAATGACACACTGGCCTCATCGCCAATATGCTTAAATTTGACTATGATGGCAGGCGTAACATCTAAACCCCGCGCTTCCATGCAACGTGGAATCATCGCTAAACGCGCTAATAAATCCTCTGAGGTATCTGTAGCATGATCCCATAAACCCTTATGAGCGGGTAAATCACCATAAGCCAAACTCATGGATTGTAAATGCAACTGAATTAACTCAAAGTGCTGAGCTTCTTCATCGGCAACACGTAGCCAATCTTTATAGAACTGCTCAGGCATGCCGCGAAAACGATAGAGCATATCCCAAGCCAAATAAATGGCCATAAATTCAACATGAGCAATGGCATGAAAGAAGGCTTTTATACCGTCAGGGCTACCTAGCTTTCGTTTAGGCATTTCGCGCGTGGATAATAATATCGGCGCACTAGGAAATTGCACTGTGGAAATAGCTAAAGGTGGCGTCAAAGATTCTAAGCTTAACAGCCCCTCAGTCATTAATTGCTGAGCTTGATGAGTGAGCGTTAATTTTTGCTCAATATCGGGGTGATGCAAACAGGCTTCAGCTAGGGTAAATATGTTCTTCATTGAGTTCGTCGTTGTTATTTGGAGTAAATCTTTATTATCTACACAAACGTCCTATCGGAATGGAAATGTAAAAAACATCGTAGAGGCGAATCGAATACGCCCATTTATCGAAAATTCAATGTTAAAAAACTTACTAATAAGGGCATATGCAATACGCCCCTACGAACACCACTACAATATTATCGTTATTGCTTGGAAATGATAATTTTTTTACTTATGAAGAAATCTATGCCTGACAAAGAGAATACCGTAAGAGAAGCGTCAAACACCAAGCATGAATAGTCGATTAATAACTGAAGTTATTCCACTCCATATTTTATAACATTTGTACCTAGCTTAAAAACCAAGCCACACTAAAACAATGCTAAACATAAGCCATCAACTAAAGCTCTTTCAATAAGCTATTATGTTTAGAATTTTCCATTAACACTCTAAACTCATCAACGGCGGTCATAAATAACTGCTCTTGTTGTATATCCGCTAAATAATGCTGACCACTTTGCTCTAATGCGGTGATCACATAAGCGATAGTCAATTTATTAATATCCACAGCGGGCTGATAAAGTTCTTCAGTGCCCTGCTCTTCTGGTTTAAATTCGACAATGATATGACTCGTGATTAACTTTGCCAATAAATCCTGCACAATGGCAATTGGAATGAGTAACTTGGCGGCAATTTCAGTCGCTGAAAAGGACTTATTCATTAAGACAAAATTGTTAATAATTAAATGGCTTATTTGTAGGGCAAGCACTTTTTGCAAGGCAAAACTTAAATCCTCATAGCGATGTTTGTTTTTGTATATTTCGTAGTTTTGTATAAAAAAGGCAATTTCACAACCAAATAAAACCACCATCCAGCCGACTTGCAACCAAACCACAAATAAAGGTAAGGCGGCAAAACTGCCATAAATAGCATTATAACTAGACGCGCCTAACTGTAAGCTCAAATAAGCCCATTGTAATAAATAGGATAAAATTCCTGTAACTAGCCCTGCAATCATACCTGCCTTAACCGATATTTTATGATTGGGCATAAAGATAAAAGTAAAGCCAAATAGACCGATCATCAGCAGCAAGGGTAATAAGCCCAAGGCTTTAATCAATAACCAGTTGCTAGAATCTGATAGCTGAATTGCCGTCATTAACCAAGTGAGTTTAGTTTTTAAAAACAGACTAATACTGCCAGAAATAACTAAGACGATAGGCGCTAATAGCATCAAGGATAAATAATCACTAAACTTACGACTAAAACTTCGACTCTGCTTTATTTTCCAGATGTGATTAAAAGATTCTTCAATATTGCTGATGACGTTAATCACCGTCCAAAACAACAGTACCGTACCGATACCAGCGACAACGCCGCCTTTAGTGCTATCGAGCATATTCTGCGCAAAACTAAGCAACTGTAATACCATAGTTTCTTGATTAGGGACTTGCTCTAGTAAACGTTGTTCCAGTATTTTTTCAAAGCCAAAACCTTTAGCAATACCAAACAGTAAAGCGATAACTGGAACGATGGATAACAAGCTAAAAAGTGTTAAGGCTGAGGCTCTAAGTGGGCATAAATCACGATAAAAATCTTGCACCGATAACAGGGCGATTTTTAATGATTTGATAAACAAGGAATGAAATCGTGGTAATGATTGCTCTTGCACTAACCAAAGCTCATCTTTAATAAAGTGCTGGATGCTCGACACCATAATTTAATCTTATGCTCTATATCTGGCTATTGGTAACCTGAGGTATTACTCATCACCCAGCGCTCGGCTTCTGTCTCTAAACATTCTTTCTTCCAAAACGGCACTGTCGATTTTAAGGCTTCCATAATATAACGAGTCGCATCAAAGGCATCACCCCGATGCGAAGACCATACTGCAATCAAAACAATGACTTCATTGGGCGTAATTGTGCCGACACGATGAATGATTAAACTATCCAAAATAGACCACAAGCCCTGCGCCTTTTCAACACACAAAGCTAATTGCTTTTCTGTCATACCCGGGTAATGCTCTATGCTCATACCAGTGACCTGACTACCCTGATTAAAATCACGCATAGTGCCGATAAAAATACTAGTTGCGCCTATGGCACCCTGATGAGCAAGTGTGCTGTTCTGGTAAAGTTGAAGTTCTTGATAAGGGTCAAAGGGTTGGTCGATGATCTTAATCGCCATCTTTAACCACCGGTCACAGGGGGGAAAAAGGCAACGACATCACCATCAGAAACCAAACTATCCCAATCTACATATTCCATATTAATAGCCGCCAAGGTATTTCTAGGTAGAACCAGCTCTGCATTAGCCTGTAGCCAAACTTCAGTAACGGTTAATGACTGAATAAAGTCTAACTCATGCTCGGAACTGCCTACATGCTCTTTTAAACTGGCAAAATAATAGACTTTGATGGACATAATGATTCCCATAACAAGAAAAAAAGAGATAATAATGCACTTTGCTCACTCTAGCACGAACTTATTCATGACTTATACCACGCATTTTAATTCATCTGGCGAAGCGCACATGGTCGATGTCGGCTCTAAAGCCATCACTCAGCGGATCGCTGTGACTGAAGGCTATATAAAAATGCACCCAGAAACCTTGCAAATGATTATTGCTGGAGAACACAAAAAGGGCGATGTACTCGCTGTTGCCAGAATTGCTGGCATTATGGGCGCAAAGAAAACCGCCGATTTAATACCGCTCTGTCATCCACTACCTATTACTCATATTGAAATCAATTTAAGCGCAGAACCTGAACATGATCGCATCCGCTGCGAAACTACCGTAAAAACCATCGGTCAGACAGGTATAGAAATCGAATCACTGTGCGCTACTCAAATCACTTTGCTAACCATTTATGATATGTGTAAAGGTATAGATAGAGGTATGGTTATTGATTCAGTCCACTTGTTACAAAAAGACGGGGGTAAATCAGGACATTGGCAGGCATCTGTGTAAGCTAATGATGTGGGCAGATTGGTTGCCCACAACCATCAAGCCAAACTAGCCATAAGCTCATCACTAATATCGGCATTGGAATAAACGTCTTGCACATCATCTAAATCTTCTAATCGATCTATCAAACGTAGCATTTTTTCAGCATCGTCGGTATCCAACTCAGCCATGGTAGAGGCTTGCATAGTCACTTCAGCATTATCAGGCACAAAACCTGCGGTAATAAGTGCCTCTTTTACTGTTAAATAGTTTTCTGGGGAGGTCATCACATCTACTGCACCGTCATCATAATTGACAACATCGTCTGCACTCGCTTCAAGGGCTGCGTCCATCAGTGCACCTTCATCTACTGATGGCGCATAACTAAGGATACCGACTTTACTAAACAAATAGGCAACAGAACCCTCTGTACCTAAGTTACCACCAGCCTTACTAAAAGCATGTCTGACTTCGGCAACGGTACGATTGCGGTTATCAGTCAAGCAATCAACAATAATAGCTGTTCCGCCAGGACCATAGCCTTCGTAACGGATGTTTTCATAATTAACACCTTCCAGGGCACCAGAAGCTTTTTTAATGGCTGTATCAATAGTGTCACGGCGCATATTCGCGCCCAAGGCTTTATCAACAGCTGTGCGTAAACTGGGATTACTAGCCGCATCAGAACCGCTAGTTTTTACTGCAACGGTAATCTCACGTAATATTTTAGTAAAAACTTTACCGCGTTTAGCATCTTGTCCTGCTTTGCGATGCTTAATATTAGCCCATTTACTATGTCCGGCCATGCTTACTCTCTTTAAAAGTCTATTGTATTAAATACTTATAAAATGTGCTCTAAAACTTTCAGCAGCGAGTGTTCATTGATATATACATCTGCTCGCTCACGAACGATAGATCTATCAACCACTCCACCAAAACCGATTACGAAAGCTCCTGCTTGTTGAGCTTCCAAGTCGGTTTTACCGTCACCTATCATAACTACAGATCCTTGGGCTTTTAACAGTTCTATAACAACAGCTTTTCCACCAGTTCTGGCCAAGGGTGACTCCTGATCAAAACTGCGATAACTTCCGTCTTCATTAAAAAAAATATCAACGGCATGAACGTGACTATCAGGCAAGCCTAAAGTGTGCGCCAAAGGCAGGATCGCTTGACGCAAACCGCCACTAATAATATGCACTGATTTTTTTTCAGCTAATAAAACAGCAAAAACCTCTTTAACACCTTCCACTATTTCGGCAATATACTGCTCAGCCAAATCATTAATGCTTTTAATGTTAGGTTGAATAAGCGATAAACGCTTTTCATAAACCGCTTCTAAAGCAACGTCCCCGTTCATCGCTGCATCAGTTAATTTAGACATTTCTTCTCCCAAACCAACAGACTTAGCAAGTTCATCAATACCTTCAATTTTACTTAAGGTACTATCGCAATCAAAACAAATGACATCAAATTTCATAGTTAACTGAAGAGGTAGGATACGTATTAGCAATGTTAAATGATTAAGAGGGATTACATCAATCTCTAAGTGATTGCTTGGGCTATTATGGATTATAAAAAGTGTAGTTTAACAGCTTTGCTCTCATCTAGGTATATAAGGGGAATCATCATTGAATAGAATTCTGCTAGAGATATGGCTAGTTTAAGCTCTGATTTAACTCTAATTGGATGACTTGGAACTTGAAATTAAATGATTATAACGACAGAATTATTGATTTTAATTCTTTGAAAGCCACTCCAACAATTTTACAAGTTACCAGCAATCGGCACTGGTCATCCCTGAGCCAGTAAAACCTCTAGCACCTGCTTGATCTAATGTTAGAGTGCCGCATTTATCAGTAGCTTGCGCACCTGTACGTGCTGCCTGTAGTTGATAAGTACTGGCATTTGAGGCAGCTATCGAAAGGTTATAATAAGGCGTACCCCCACTGACTGGACTAGTAACCGGATAGATACCGGCAGTCGGTGCCCCTGGACTAGAACTAGGATAAGTATTATTGACCGTATAAAATCGCTCCATGGCATTGGCAAACCCCATTAAGGCACCCTGAGCATCGACACGTCGTGATTTCATAATGCTATCTTGATAACTAGGATAGGCAATACTGGTCAAAATCCCGATGATCGCCACCGTAATCATTAATTCTATTAAAGTAAAACCAACATTTAAACGTTTCATCATTTTTTATAATTGTAATCTGATTATTTTAGTTGACGCCAAGAACGCTTATTAGCACCAATATTTCCTCCAGCATCTGTAACAGTCGCCATTGCACCTGTTGAGCCACTCACATACTTATAATCAACAGTTGTTGCTGCAATTATGGTCGGCGTATTAATGATGCCTATATTTAGATTGATCCCAGAAACATATTGCGCCACACCATTAATCACCACCTGATCTTGACTATTTACCACGCCATCGCCATTAATATCGAAAGGAGCCATGCCTGATTGCCCCCCACTGAGAGCCCCGACTTCAAATAAATTCGAAGTCCCCCCAGCCGTACATTGATTAGAACTTGGTATTAAAGTCGGAAATACTACCAAACCTCGCGTAACCAAGGGGGCACTCACCACACGCTCTCCTTGGCCAATAGAATATTTTAAATCTAATGCCCAGCCCTTTTTTAGCGGACTGGTTGATGTACAGCCAACACTACTGGTTGCATAACACACAGCAGTATTTGAAACCACAGCAATAGAATTGGTAGTTGTGGTCGGCGTGCCCGTTGGACAAGCATTAGTTAGCGTACAAGCTAGTGTACCTACACCTTCATAAGTAATCGTTTGTGCTTGTAATAAGGCACGATCAGTAATAGCAGCACCCTGATCCCATAAGCCATAAAAACTCTGCACTTGCGGATTGGCCCCTACGACATTATCACCTGGGGCAAAATACTGTCCTGTACCAAAATACACCATCCAACCTACACCGTTTTGATCAGAACCCACTCCACCCGCAGGCCCTACCGTGGGTTTTGCAGTAATGGCTTGCCTGTTAGCCGCAGTACAACTGCCAGAAGTCGTACAGGCCACAAAAAAGGGAGCAGTAGGTGTTGGATAACTACCTGCGCTACCCGACACATTAAATTTCCAAACATTACCATGTAAATCGCCTGCATAAATAATATCAGCACTGCCATCACTATTAGTATCGACCGCAACAGGAGATGACAAACCATTAACTGTTGCTAACCCACTAGTATCTGCACTAACGGTATCTATTTTTTGAATAACACAACCGCTTTTCGCATCCAATATAAACAACACAGCATGACCATTAACGCTGTTATAACCATTGGCAACTAACACCACCCAATGACCATCTTGTAATCTGACTACTGACGGTTGTCCTAAGGTGTAACCTAAATTATTCACATCGTAATTGATATTAGAGTTCCAAGCGCTGCAAGCAGAAGGCACAGACTGGACAATATTAGAAAACTCCCATAACACATTACTCGCACTAAAGTTGCTTGGATTGGTTACATCCAAAGCAAATATTGCTTTGCCACCGGCTCCTGTAGCTCCTGCCAATAAAGTATGCCAAGCAGAGCCGTCATAAAAATCACCTACCCCAGATATACCATCAACATAAAATTGATGTACATAATTAGGCGTAGTGAGTTGACTCAACTTGGGATAAAGTGCATTAGGCAAATAAGCAAAAACTTCCTGACCTCCCGTATTATGACTACTAGCATCAAAACCATGCAGCATACCGTCATTAGCGCCGACATATAGCATGGCTGTTCGATTAACATAAGCACTAGAATTTATATAAGTGATATAACTACTACCCTCGGCACCAGCCAAATTACCATAGCCATAATCTTTACTGCCTACGTAGACAGGAGCAGAATCAACTATATCGCCTAACAAATTTATTCGGTTTCTAAAAACACCACCCTGAGCTTGCTCTTGACTCTGATTACCACTTAACCAAGCAACTCTGCTAAAGCCGTTACCATCATTAAAGCCTGATAAGGTATTTAAATACGTTTGCTGTGTAGATGTTAGATTACCCCAAAGAAAGGAGATACCACCTGAGCTGGGATTGTAACTATATACATGTCGAACAGTGCTAGTTAGTAAAGCAGAGGCATCCCATAACTGAGGTGTTATTACTGCACCCGTACTAGGATTTACACTAGAAGCAATCAATTGGCCACTCCAGTCAGTGGCATTGTACTTAGCCTGGTAAAGCAAGGTACCCGTGTTTAATTGCGTAGAGTTTGCTGCAACAGAAGCCGCTGAATTAGAAATACTTAAAATATCTTGAAGTATACTATCTAAAGCACTGGCTAATGTAGGGTAGTCGGATGCTGAATAAGAAGTCCTTGTTCCCCCAGCAACCGCTATTGTATTTAAGGGTGCAGCTTGAGCTGCAGAGCCAAAACCAACTACATAAGTTTTTACTCCTGTGCTTAATAAAGTCGCTGCAGCAGATGCAGCAGCCGCTGTTGCTGTAGTACCTGGAGCTACGCCATTAGGATCAACCACAATATTGCCAGTCGTGTCGGTATCGGGCAAACCATCTGTCACTAAAATAACGTAATTTTTGCCACAAGAAAGTGGCAAGGGATAACTAGAAGCTGTATAGCCTTGCGCTGCATTACTTAAAGTACCCGCAAAATATTTATTAGCTGTTTGTAAAGTACCCTGAATCGGCGTATTGCCCGCATTTTTAATACCGGTAGTCGTACAAGCTGCATTTTGAGTACAAGAAGCTGGCGTAGTCTGAGGTACATTACAAGCCACTAAACCCTTAATAGTGTTGCCTTGTGCTGTAGTCAAAGACTTTATTGGCGCTTGTAGATAACCTAGACCTGGCGATGTCGAAGAAAAATATGCAGAACCTACAAAACTCCAAGCCATTTGTTTACCAAAGTTTGTTATACCTGCAGCATAATCACTGTCTGACGGAGTAAAGCTATATTGGGAGATAAATTGCGAATACTGATTTATACCACTTGTACTAGGTGCATCTAATGTCCCAGTTTTTTTACTATAACAACTATAGATATTCCATGGATGTGCATTAGTTCCATTTTCTCCCCGATTAAAACCATTCGGGTAACCTGCAATGGGAGTAGCATTTGCAGTCGTTGAATAACAAAAACCATAACCTTGATTCTGAGAACTGTAATAAGGGGATTCATAGTTATAATAGATAAAGTTATTAAGACTAGTAGGATTTGGAATACGGTAATTTTTTTGTAGCGAGTATCTAGGATAAATTGTTAGCGGGCTTGTTGGTAGAGGATAGTTGGCTGGATTATAACTCACATCATATTCTGAATTATGAATATACCAAGATGATGTGCTTGATAGCTGATAAGTCATCAAACCCATACTTATGTCACCCGTATAGCTGGTAATCATGTTTTTTATTACAGATCTGGCAATTTCTGACTTACTCGTTGGGCAATTACTGCCTGCAGCCCCCCCCCCAGTATCTTCATCCATACTGTTGGAATTATCCAATATCACCAATAAACTAGGTTGCCCGGAGGTAGTGAGTGATAAAGGGGTCTGAGAAGGATCGGCATAAATATCGGCACAGAACAAAAGTAGTATCAATCCACCACAAAACAGAGCAGCCCACTGCTTACCTATCGCGCTTAGTGCTTTATAAACACAATTGATTGAATCTAACCCGTTACGTTTATTCATGACAAAATCCCGATAAGTGAATATTGATTAAACCTTATGAAAGTCTTATATAGACTTATCAGCTTGGTATTTACAACTAGAGGCTATCAACTTAAGACGGGGATAGGGTTCAAGGCTTAACCTTATAGTGTACCGTCTTAAGTTGGTAGCCCAACTAGATATACTTGATAGATTGTAAAATAACGACCGTATTAGTTGTGCCACCCGTCGCCCTAACGGTAATTTTGTAGGGCGTATATGTCTGTGGAGGAAGAGCACAGGGCACATAACAAAACGAAGCTAATTTTTGAATGATATAAACTGGGGTATTAATACCGTTACCTAAACCAGTAACCGTAGAAATAGCAACTGGATTACTAATCCAAAAACTATCCGTCAAAATCGCGGTCGTGGTAGGGATAGGATTGGGTGTGGGATTATTATCCAAATACAATCCCCCAGTACCCGCAGCAACATAGGTCGAACTAGGAATACTTGGCAAACTGAGTTCCGCAGCTCTCAGTGCTGATTCGGCAGCCTGAAAAGCTAGAATTTTGTCACGCATATTCCCGACCATCTTTTCTTCTAGTGCAGATGTTTGCATCGCCGACAAGCCAATTAAAGTCAACAATAACAAGATAATTAAACTAATCGCCAGAACTACACCGGCTTGAGTTTGTAAGCTTGATGCTGGCGATACTAAGCTTCGGCTATGTTTATCAGTGCCTACAACCGGCGGGTGATTAATTAAGCATGAACTTATAGCTTTCATAACAAATGATTTCGTAAGGCTATAGTCGTATTAAATACCCGCCTGATTTTATGATCAGTCGGCGTAGTCGTTACTCCATTGTAGGTATAAACCATCGGTTGTGTAGTCAAATAATCATCCAAAGTCGCAACTAACAAACTGATACGGACACTAACGACTTGCAGCATATTCGCTACATTATTTGCTGGCACATATTTATTAGCGGAGCCATCACCATCGCTATCTACACCATATAAAACTTGCATATTTTGTATGCCCTCAATTAAAGGATTAGATACATTATTAGTATTTCTATACAAAGTAATATTTGGATTGGGCGAACTGACCGTCGCTGTGGGAGTAGAAATAGTGTAAGTAATTGTTGATGTAAGATCTGTATAGCAATTGACTGCTCCGCAACTATTGACTGCGTTGACTGGACTACCACATGTACCCGTAGGTATTAACACAAACACTCCCTGTATACTGATACTATCGGGGCCATTAAGAGCACCCTCTGTCCCAGAAATATCACCCGTCGAAGATGACATACACCCCCAATAACTCGCCATACGAATATCACGCGCTAAAAAATCTAAGGCGAAACGACCATTTTCTTGTAATCTTGCCAAATTGCTCTGCATTCGGTAAGTTTGCTGACTAGCTGAAAACATCTGCAATATTCCTTCCAATAGAAACAAGCCTATTAATAAGGCAATCATGATTTCTACTAAACTGAAACCCAATTGCTTATTCATATCTGGAAACGAGTGATAAAACTTAAGTCTGTTATACCATCATGATTATCATCCCAAGACACCGTAATGGTATAAACATTAGCGGCAACTGTTACACTAGGCGTACCGCTGGGCAAGGTAGTGTTCACGGAAAGATTCCATTTATACAAATCATTCTGTGCCATTTGTGCAGAGGTACAGCCTAGGGTATTTTCACAGTTAACGATTTGCGTAGCTGGGCCAGTGATATAAGTGACGATACCTGGAATATTGGCACGCATACGATCCGCTAAATCATAAGCCAATTCAGTCGCTAGACTTTGGTTGTAAGCACTTTGAGCATTTCTTAGACTACTAGCTTGTAAAGCAGCCAAACCCAACAAACCAACTGCCAAGACTAGCATAGCTATTAATACTTCAATTAAAGTAAATCCTGTATTTTTGTTCACGGCATAACTTTTAACATTAATTATGGGCAAGATACTGTACTGCCAGGTGGCGAAATATGGGCTCGACCCACACCATCAATAACAATAGACCGAGAGGTAGTCATATCGGTACCATTACACAATCTAAAAGTATCTCCAACAGTGACGTAACTTAAACCATTTGGAAAATAGGCCGCCGCTTTATTATATGAACTATTACCAGTCGTTAAAGTATAGCCACTAGCTAAGCTAGGATAGACCCTCAATAGACAATCCTCAGTTGGCGCACCAATGGCGCTGGTAGTGCATAAGTTATCTGGGGGGTTATAAGTTTGATCACCATTGATATCTACAAACACCTTCCAACCGCTTTCCCAATGTGTTAATGCGCCATTATGACTAACGGTTACTTGTATGCCTCGCCTAATCGCCTCACTACGCGCCAAATTCAAAGCGCCTACCAAATCATTGGCATAATTGGTTAAACGACTACGAGTGAGTGTTGAATTAAAACTGGGAATGGCGATGCTCATCAATATGCTTGCTATAGCGATAGTCATGACCAACTCTATCATTGTAAAACCTTGAATTTTAAATGAGTGCTTAGACATAGCCTGCAATGTAATTTCTTAAGTGTTTTACGGAAGATTGAAGCCCAACAGCGTTAAACTTTTTTGATTGAGGTTATAGATTATAGAAAACCCATAGACCGCACAATGAGTAGAAATACGCATAACATATGCTTATGCTAACAAATTTAAGGGTAAATGAGCTGATAAATGATTGCCTAACTACTGAGAGATGTAGGGTGGATAAACAGGTTTATTGTTTGCCCACCCTACCGAAATAAACATTAAGCATTAAGCGTTGCCGACCTGAGTGACTTTGTTTTTGGAATAAAAACTCATGAGTTTTAACTCCGCATAGTAGATGTAGGCTTTAATAAGCCCCCACCAAGCGTAGCGTGTGGTGGCGTTTCTGGCACAGGTTCAGTGCCTGTGACGGAAACGCTTTACTCGCTGTCGCTCGAAAAGACTTATTACGGCCTACTACTGCTTTTGCAGTTTTAAAAGGCAATAGCTTAAGCCAATGTTTTAAGCTAGCCACCCCCAATCAACAACTAACAATAAAACTCCGCCTGCGAATACGCCAGCCAGTACATCATCAATCATAATACCGAAACCACCTTGCACATGTTGATCTAACCATTTAATAGGCCAAGGTTTAACGATATCGAAAAGTCTAAATAAAACAAATCCAGCCAATGCTGTTTGCCAGCTAAAAGGCACTAGCCATAGGGTGATCAAATAACCCGCCACTTCATCCCAAACTATACCGCCAAAGTCATGCTCACCTAATTTATCTGCCGCCTGACCACAGATCCAGATACCTACCAAGGTAGCAATAATAGTTAACAAACTATAAATAGGTAAGCCCGTTAAAACTAATAATAGATAAACTGGAATAGCAGCTACTGTGCCGCAAGTACCAGGAGCTTTTTTAGCTAAACCAGAACCAAAACCGAAAGCCAAAAACAACACTGGATCAGTCATGATTTGTTTAGGCGTTAGCTTATTTTTACCATAGTGGGAGTTAAGAAAAATGCTCATAACCTTTACTTGTTAAGGATTGTAATTGACCTGATTTATACAGGCGTAAACCGGACAAAGCTTCAATAACACCTATCTTTGTACACGGTATGGTCAGCAATTTAACTTTTTCTGGACTGACCGTAAAGCATAATTCATAGTCATCACCCGCAATCAAAGGCAGTGACCAATCACCGGTCTCATTAATATAGCTTTTAACTGCTTCTGACAAGGGCAGCGACTCCCAATGTAAACTAGCACCCACCTGACTTTGTTCTAAGATATGACCTAAATCAGCGAGCAATCCATCTGAAATATCAATACAGGCATTAGCAATATCCAGTAAAGCTAAACCAGTTTGTACTTGAGGATTAGGCTTATTAAAACGCGCCAAGGCCGTTTCAGTATGAGCCTGACTACAGTTGTAACCTTGTTTGATTTTTAAACCTAAACCAGCATCGCCCAAACTGCCCGTCAGATAAATATAATCACCCACTTTTGCAGTTGAGCGCCTGAGTCCCTTGCCTTTAGGGACTAAACCCAAAGCTTGCACCGTCAGCGTTAAATGTCCAGAGGTCGTATCGCCACCTATTAAATCCACCGAATACTGCTCTGCTAAGCCTAAAAAACCTTTAGAGAAAGCTGTCAACCAATCCTCATTAACTTTTGGCAAAGTTAATGCTAAGGTAACAGAAAGTGGCTGTGCGCCCATACTGGCCAGATCACTTAAATTAACCGCTAACAATTTATGCCCTAACTGTTCTGGATCAGCATCGGCAAAAAAATGTACGTTTTCAACCATAGTATCAGTAGTAATTGCTAACTGATAACCGTCTGGTACCGACAACAAAGCGCAATCATCACCAATACCTAAGTTTGTTTGAGGATTTTTTACCCGTTGCTGGGTGAAGAAACGCTGGATGAGGGGAAATTCAGTTAATGGTTGCATGCGCCTATTAAATTAAGGTTTTTTGTAGGTCGGGTTAGCGATAGCGTAACCCGACGCAATGGACTACTGTTGCTTTGAAACACCGTAGGGACAGGTCAAGACCTGTCCAGTGTGCCTAATGAGACCGAAAGGTTGGGTAACGCTCAATGCCCACCGTTTATATCGACACTACGAAATGTCGGGTTACGCTATCGCTAACCCGACCTACGTGTTTTCATGGTTCCCACACAGAGCGTGGGAACGATAAAGCCTATCATTTAGCAGCTTGCATCTTAGCTTTAATTTCTAAAGCACGAATCTTCTGTGCTAATTTATCCAAGATACCATTGACATATTTATGACTGCCATCAGCACCAAAATATTTAGCCAGATTAATCCCTTCATTTAAAATTACCCGATAAGGCATATCTAAACGATGTAATAACTCGAATGCACCGATTCTTAATATCGCACGTTCAACTGGATCAACCATATCCACAGGTCGATCAACAAACTCATTCAAGGCTTCATCAATGACCGTTAAATTTTTGGGTACGCCATGAAATAGCTCAGTAAAATAACTTTTCTGTACATCTTTAAAACGCTCATCTTCTGCAAACTGACGTTCAATTTCAACTAAACTTTGCCCAGTCATTTGCCATTGGTATAAAGCTTGAA
Organism: uncultured Methylococcaceae bacterium; assembly: GCA_903934035.1. GTDB lineage: Bacteria > Pseudomonadota > Gammaproteobacteria > Methylococcales > Methylomonadaceae > Methylobacter_C. The sequence goes on along the minus strand of CAIZMK010000120.1, from coordinate 4,255 downwards.
CGGCTGCTTTGCGGGCATTGGTACGCGTTTGACTCATTAGGCTTCCAAATTAGCAAATAAACTCACCATTTCTATGGCCGACATCGCAGCTTCAGCACCTTTATTACCTGCTTTGGTACCTGCACGCTCTATGGCTTGCTCTATACTGTCAACGGTTAATACACCAAAACTGACTGGCACATTATATTGCAATGAAACCGTTGCCAAGCCTTTAACACATTCACCAGCCACATATTCAAAATGAGGCGTGCCTCCACGTATGACTGCACCTAAAGCGATAATTGCATCGTATTTTTTAGTGGCTGCAATACGTTGCACGACCATTGGCAATTCAAATGCACCCGGCGCTTTAACTAAATCAATATTGGCTTTATCTGCGCCATGACGCACAAGCGCATCAATAGCACCGCCTTCTAATTGTTCAACAATAAAACTGTTAAAACGAGATGCAACGATACAAAACTTACCGCCTTGTACTAATAAATTTCCTTCAAACACTTTTATAGCTGACATTTTCTTTCTCTACTTTAAATTACAATGACTAGTAATTATTCAGTCCCCCCTCTTTGTTGAGAGGGGTTAGGGGAGATTTTATTAAAAAATCCCCCTCAATCGCCCTTTTCAAAGGGGGAGGTGAATAATTACAATACTATATTAAAACACTGGTTATTATTAACCAACGTGCTCTGACACTTCTAAATCAAATCCTGACAAACCTACATATTTTTTCTGAGTACCTAGCACTTTAAGTTTATGCACACCTAAATCAGCTAAAATTCTTGCACCAGTTCCAGTAGTACGCCAATCAGTTGCAAGCTTTGCCTGATTTTGGCTTAGCACACCGTTATCTTCTAATTGGTATTGATGTATTAATTCTACCAATGATTTATTGTCTTCACTTTGCCTAATCACGACCAAAACGCCACACCCCGCTTCTGCAATTTTTTGCATAGCCTCACGAATAGAAATGCTGCAATCGTTACGTTTCGATGAAAACACATCATCCAACAAGTTCTTTGCATGTACTCTAACTAAAACCGGTGTATCACCAGACACATTGCCCATGACCAAGGCTAAATGGACGTTATTGTCGTTTTTATCCTGATAAGCATAAAGTCGAAAATCACCAAATTCAGTAGGGAAAGCACACTCACTAATGCGCTCTAAAGTGTTCTCATGCTGAATACGATAATGGATCAAATCAGCAATGGTGCCCATTTTAAGATTATGCTCTTTAGCAAATATTTCCAGATCAGGGCGTCTGGCCATAGTGCCATCTTCATTAAGAATTTCAACTATCACCGCCGAAGGATCAACGCCAGCTAACCTAGCAAAATCACATCCCGCTTCAGTATGCCCTGCCCGACTCAAAACGCCACCCGCTTTAGCCATTAAAGGGAATATATGTCCTGGTTGCACTAAATCTTCGGCTTTTGCATTTGCAGCAACCGCACATTGCACTGTTCTCGCTCTATCTGCAGCAGAAATACCGGTAGTTACACCCGTAGCGGCTTCAATAGAAACGGTGAAATTAGTGGAATGAGCCGTTTTGTTTTCATTTGTCATTAACGGCAAACGTAATTGCTGACAACGCTCACTGGTTAAGGTTAAACAAATCAAGCCACGACCATAACGCGCCATAAAGTTAATATCTTCTGGACGAGTAAAGGCAGCAGCCATCAATAAGTCGCCTTCGTTTTCACGATCTTCATCATCCATAATGATGACCATTTTGCCTAAACGTAAATCGTCTATGATTTCTTCAATTGTATTCATTAACCCAAAAATCCACTTTTATGTAATAAATCGATAGTGACACCACCGCCATACTCAACAGCTGCCGCTTCACCTTGTATTAGTCGCTCCATATAACGCGCCAACATATCTACTTCTAAGTTTACAAAAGTACCGGTCGTTGCAGTACCCAAGGTAGTTTCAGTTAGGGTATGAGGCACAACATTTACACTGAAGGCTGCACCACTCACTTCATTAACCGTTAAGCTAATGCCATTAATACAAATGGAACCCTTTTGAGCAATATATTTTGCCAACGAATCGGGCGCTTTAATTTTAAAACGAAACGAACGACCATCCGATTTTCTTTCAACTATTTCACCGACACCATCGACATGACCGCTAACGATATGTCCACCCATACGTGTAGTAGGTGTTAAAGCGAGCTCTAAATTAACGGGTGCTCCGACAACCAAGGTATTAATAAGCGTCTTATTCAAGGTTTCATTAGAAACATCCGCGCAGAAATAATGTGCTCCTAACTCGACAGCCGTTAAACAAACACCATTAACAGCAATACTGTCACCTAATGCCACATCAGCCATCGATAATTTACCCGTATTTATTTTAATACGACAATCGCCAGCTCTACGCTCGATGGCAGCGATGTTTCCAATTGCTAAAATGATGCCTGTAAACATTTATATTCCCTTAAGGTCGAGTCAGGGTTAATTTTAAATCAGGCCCGATAGCCCTGACATCTTGAAAACGTAAAGTCTTTTTATCAGCCATACTTTGTAAAGTCGGCATAGAAAATAAACCACGACCTTGATCACCCAACACACAGGGTGCCATATAAATGATCCATTCATCGACTAAATCTTCGGCCAATAAAGCAGCATTTAATATAGAACCCGCTTCAACCAATACTTCGTTGATCTGCTGCTCCGCTAAAAAACTCAGCACAACCCGTAAATCAAGCTGACCGTTGTTATCAGCTAAGGTATAAACTTCAAAACCTTCTGCCTGCAAGGCCTGCCTTTTAATGACGTCAGATGAGCAGGTTAAAATCAAACTACGTCCTGCTAGTTTTGCCATTTGCGCAGTCACAGGCATATTTAAATTTGAATCCAACACCACTCGGACAGGCTGCTCAACTGCCTCATCAATTCGCGCTGTTAAAGCAGGATCATCAGCAAGTACGGTATTGATGCCTGTTAATATCGCTGAACTTTCTGCTCGTATTTGATGCACATCGGCTCTAGCAGCTTGTGAGGTTATCCATTTACTTTCACCCGATGCCATAGCTGTGCGACCATCCAGACTCATCGCTAACTTACTACGAACAAAAGGCCTTTGTTCTGTCATACGCTTAATAAAGCCACGATTAAGTAATCTAGCATCGGCTTCTAAGACACCACAAACCACCTCTATACCTGCCGCCTTTAGCTGCTCTAAACCACGTCCTGACACTAGAGGATTGGGGTCTTGCATAGCGGCCACTACTCGAGATATACCTGCGTTAATCAGCGCATCACAACAAGGGGGTGTTTTACCTTGATGACTACAGGGCTCTAAAGTCACATAAGCAGTAGCACCTTGTGCAGTAACTGCATTATTTAAGGCCATAATTTCAGCATGTGCCTGCCCTGCTTTAACATGAAAACCTTCACCCATTATCACGCCATCTTTAACTAAAACACAGCCTACACGGGGATTAGGATCGGTACTAAAGCGTCCCAACCTAGCCAGTTGCAAAGCTTTAGCCATATAAAAAGCATCTTGATAAAAAACATCTTGGGCTAACATTATTTTTTCTTTAAATCTTCAATCATGTCAGTGAACTCACTGACATCCTGAAAACTGCGATACACCGAAGCAAAACGCACATAAGCAACATGATCTAATAACTTTAATTCCTTCATGATGTTTTCACCCAACTCCTGAGTTGATATTTCATGATCACCCTTTAACATTAAGGTTTTTTTAATGTTATGTAGCGCCATTTCAATGGCATCACTGTTAACGGGTCTTTTTTCTAAAGCCTTAAGCATGCCTGAACGTAACTTAGTTTCGTCAAAAGCGACTCGCGTACCATCACGCTTAATAATTCGAGGCATGTTCAGTTCTGCCATTTCAAAAGTATTAAAACGCTCTTTGCAAACAGCGCACTCACGTCGACGCCGAACTTGATCGCCCTCGCTAATCAACCTAGAATCAAGTACCCGAGTATCTTGGGCCGCACAAAATGGACATCGCATAACAGTAAATCACTCTATTTAAATACCGAGAACGGTCTTTAAATTTAAAAACCGATGATTTTATAACATTTCCATAGGTTTATGGATTTTATTTTTAGCGTCAGTATCACATTGTTTGTGACAAGTCACTGCCTGTCTCTACGCTGTTATGAGTTACTGTTGTTACGCAGCCATTCTGCGGTTTAAAGAAAACAAATAATGAGATCACTATCGCGACAATTTATTCAATCGGGTTATCGCACCCGAAGGCGAGATACTTT
>CAIZMK010000119.1 GCA_903934035.1 uncultured Methylococcaceae bacterium | reverse complement strand
GGCATATTTTTGAAGCATTATCTGGGGTTAAGCAAAGTGCGGATGAGCAAATTTTGAATAATAGTCAATTAATGGATAATGACGGCTACTTTGAACGCATGATAATGCCTTTAGTGATTCGTCAGTTTAAAACTAATCAACACATCCACCTTAATCCAGAAACTTCTAGGACAATAAATCATCTAGTGGTTGCTGAATATTTGAATGAATTTAACACAGGATCTCGTGCGTGGTAGAAATAGAGTTTCAACAAAAAACCAAAGAGTTAATAGATAGTTTAAAAGGTATTTGCGCTAATTACGGTTTAGGCAATGATGGAAATGAGTTCAAAATCATTACTCAGGTGTTTTTGTATAAATTCTTAAACGATAAGTTTGCTTTTGAAGCAAAAAAGATCGATGAAACTATCGCTAACGCAGAAAAGTGGGAAACAGCGCTGTCAGCAATGAGCGCAGATGATCTGGAGATGTTACAGATGTCTATGCCTGCTAATACGGCTCGCTTAAAGTCCGTACATTTTATCGGCTATCTATTTAGTCAACAAAACTCAGCCGATTTTGCCAAGTTATTTGACGACACCTTAATGGATATTGCGGTGACTAATAATGACGTATTCTCTGTGATGACCGATGGCGGTGAGAAGATTCGCTTATTTGATCGGGTCAGTGAGTTTATTTCTGATGGCTCAAAGCGCGATAGTTTTTGCAAAGCCATTATTAATAAATTAGTCGAGTTTAGTTTTGAGCGCATCTTTAACCAAAAATACGACTTCTACGCCACCATCTTTGAATACTTGATTAAAGACTACAACAGCAATAGCGGTGGTAAATATGCGGAATATTACACACCCCATGCGGTAGCTCGCATCATGGCAGAAATCTTGGTGCCTAAAGATCAACAAGGTCAGATTAAAAATGTGAGTTGTTATGACCCCTCCGCCGGTTCGGGTACGTTATTAATGAACGTAGCTCATGCGATTGGTGAGAATCGTTGCAGTATCTTCACTCAAGATATTTCCCAGAAGTCTTCAAATTTATTGCGCTTAAATTTAATTTTAAACAACTTGGTACATTCTATTCCTAATGTTATTCAAGGTAACACCATCTTGCATCCGGCCCATAAAGACGGCAAAGTTTTAAAACAGTTTGATTATATTGTGTCTAATCCACCGTTTAAATTAGATTTTAGTGATTTTAGAGATGAGTTAGACAGTAACAAAAACACACAGCGCTTCTTTGCCGGCGTGCCCAAGGTACCGGCTAAAGAAGTAAAAAAGATGCCGATTTACCAACTGTTTTTGCAACACATCATTTTTTCTCTTAAATCCGCGGGTAAAGCCGCCGTGGTAGTGCCCACGGGTTTTATCACAGCGCAATCAGGTATTGATCGTAAAATCCGTGAAAAATTAATAGATGACAAGATGTTAGCGGGCGTGGTGTCTATGCCCAGTAATATTTTTGCGACCACCGGTACTAATGTGTCCATTCTGTTTATGGATGCGAGTAATAAAGACACGGTGGTGTTAATCGATGCCTCAAATCTTGGCCAAAAAGTTAAAGACGGTAAAAACCAGCGTACCGTGCTTTCAGCAGACGAAGAGCAACGCATTATTGAGGTCTTTAATAGCAAAACTGTTGAAGAAGATTTTTCGGTGGTAGTGAGTTACGACGACATCGCCGCCAAGAATTATTCTCTGAGTGCAGGGCAGTATTTTGAGGTAAAGATTGAATATACCGATATTACACCTGAAGAGTTTGCCGAGAAAATGGCAGGATTTACGAATAATTTAGAGGCGCTGTTTAAAGAGTCTGCTCAACTTGAAGTGGAAATAAAAACCCAGTTGGCGGGGTTGAAGTATGAGTGATTTTCAAGTTGTGCAACAAGCTGTTGCACAAATTCATTCGCACTATAATTTAAATAGCTTTGATGCAATGAAATGGATTCTAGCTTTATCAAAGACATCAAATCCACGATTACACTTTACTTCATCTAGGCTAATGGCTGAATCCGGAGATTTAGAAATTAAGGTTAAAAAACCAGTCGCGGGGCTTGAAGTATGAATTGCTATAAATTGAGAGATTTACTTCAAATCAAAAATGGCAAAGATCATAAAGAATTAGGCGAGGGTAACATTCCTGTTTTTGGAAGTGGGGGCATAATGCGTTATGCAGATAAAGCTATTTACGATGAAGAAAGTATTCTTTTGCCTCGCAAAGGTACGTTATCAAACATTCAATATGTAAATAAACCTTTTTGGACAGTTGATACGATTTATTACACAGTCATAAATCAACAGTTAGCCAACACATTTTTTTTATACAATTATTTAAAAACTCTTGATTTAAGTAGTTTAGATTCAGGTACTGGTGTTCCCAGTATGACGTTCAATTCTTATTATGATTTGAAAATTTATTTGCCAAGTTTAGAGACTCAACAAAAAATAGCCGATGTTCTCTTGTCCTTAGATACCAAAATCGAACTCAACAACCGCATCAATACTGAATTAGAAGCAATGGCGAAGACTTTGTACGACTATTGGTTTGTGCAATTTGATTTCCCTGATGCCAACGGCAAGCCCTATAAAACATCAGGTGGCAAGATGGTTTATAACGAAGCGCTGAAAAGAGAAATACCGGAGGGGTGGAGTGCTGATATTGTTGGAAATGTTTTAGGTAAAACACCAGCGTCAAACAAAGTTTTAAATCAAGAAATATTGTTAACTGGCTCCATTCCCGTTATCGATCAAAGCAAAGATTATATTTGTGGCTTTACTGACGATAAATCAGCATTAATAAAGCCAACACAGCCTCATATTGTTTTTGGAGACCACACGCGCATAGTCAAATTAGTTAACTTTGAATATGCAAGAGGCGCTGATGGTACTCAAGTATTAATTTCAAATAACAAAAGAATGCCAGGTTATTTGCTATATCAAACTGTTGCAGGTATTGATCTATCAAACTATGGTTATGCTAGACATTTCAAATTTTTAAAGGATTCAATGATTGTCATACCTAATGATGCAATTGCCGCCAGATATCATGGTGCTGTGACCCCATGGTTTGAAAAAATAAAAGAGGGGGTATTTGAAAATCAACAGCTTATGTTGTTTAGAGACTGGCTACTACCCATGCTAATGAATGGACAAGTGACGGTGACCCAATGAATTTTTTGTTTCGATTATTGTTGACCTTTAATGCGACATCCTTATTGGTAATTATTTTCTGGGTTCAAAAGGGAATTACTTTGGGAAAATTTTTTCCTCAATGTCCGTATCTAGTTTCGCTACCGAATATAATTTCTTATGTATTGTATTTATTAGTGCCTATTGCGTTGACAGGTATAAGTATTTTGATGAGCCCAAAGCTAGGTAGTGATGTCTTTAAATTAGGTGATATTACCCAAATCGAACATGCCAACAATAGTTTTCTCCCCAGTTATTTAGGTTACTTTTTCGTAGCGCTAAGTGTGAGTAACTGCGAAACCCTTCTATTTGTTTATAGTCTGCTATTTGTATTTACTTTCTTGTCGCAAGCATTGTATTTCAACCCTTTGTTTCTTGTTTTTGGTTTTGAGTTTTATAACATCACCACTAAAAATGGGGCAGCAATATTCCTAATCAGTCGGAAAAAATATAAAACGCCTAGTGATATCGAAATAACAGAGGCATATCGAATTAACAATTACACTTTTATCGAACGGGGTTAATACATGGATCAAGTGCTAGCTAATGTTAAGGGAAATAGTAAAGAAAAATTCTTCAAGTTACTATCAGATAAGGCGCTCTTCGATTTTTCTATACAAGAGCTTGGCTTAGTTGAATACAATCCAGATCATAATTTAGATGAAGATTCTTGGTTCAAAGTTGAGCAGTTTAGCGAGCAGTCCTTTTGCATCGATTTGTTACAAAAAGACTTCATCTCTTCTGAATACGATGATTTAGTAAAATCTAATTTTATTAATATCGTTTATCTTTGTGCTATACAGGGTGATGACTATTATTTTCAGAAAATAACGCCATCGAAGTTTGTAACTAAAAAGACGATTGTATTTGGTGAAGTGGCAAAACTTGAGACTGACGATGGGCGAATCGTTATTAATGAAATCCCTGATGCGATTTACCAAAAAAACATGGATACACTGATTTTCAGAAATCTAGCCACTATATCTAGTATTTTTAAAGGCATCGATGAACTCTATAAAGAAGCTACTCAAGAAGATGTCGAGGGGTTTCTAAATGAGCCCTTTGTTGAGCTTTCAGGTAAGTATGATGCTAAAAAGGTTTCTAAGCTGAATCGTAAAAGAATAGGCTTAGCTAACGATACGCTTAACAACATGTCATTTGAGGATAGGACGCAAATATTTTCGTACATTAAAAGCTACTGTCACGATTCACTTAAATTTGATGAGGAGAATGATAAGTTTAAAATTGAATCGGATGTTGATTTAAAACTATTACTTTATGGGATTGAGCAACGGTTTTATACAACGCCAATAGGTAGCGAAAAGAGGCTTGCTAACTCAGTAGAAAAGTTAACTTAGTGAGCAAGTAGCCTCGATGAAACGCAAGGAAATCGAGGCTATCGGCTGTAAATTCTGATAGAACCAATATTTATCACACGCTCAAGAAAAACCCTTTAAATGATAATGTGTTGATTGATTAAATTAGTAAAATTACCAAGGAAAAGATTATGCAAGCCTATTTTGAAACAGAAGTTTTTTTACCTGTAAATCATCATTTAAATCTTAAGTTACCCGATGAAATTCCGGCAGGGCGAGTTCGGATCGCAGTTATTTATGAGAAAGAAGAAAACATGACTGAGAAAGGGAATCTTAGTCACTTTTTATCCACGTTGCCACTGAATGTACAAGGACGTTCTAATGAAGATATTATAAAACAGATAAAAGAAGAACGAGACAGTTGGGGTGAAAGCTAATGCAGCGTGTTTATTTAGACGCCTGTAT
>CAIZMK010000118.1 GCA_903934035.1 uncultured Methylococcaceae bacterium | reverse complement strand
GATTATTGGCTTTGTAGGGACAGTTTTAGCCCTGTCCTTGCGGTATTTCAAAAACAGTTAAGTAGGTCGGGTTAGCGATAGCGTAACCCGACATTTCGTAGTGGATTGTGTCGGGTTACGCTTTCGCTAACCCGACCTACATTAATGTTCAGTAGAAATTATAAAAATATAAAAATCCCTTATCTTAATGAACTAAAAAAATGTCTATTCCTTACTGGCGCTTGTCAGGTTTTTATTTTTTATATTTTGCAGCTCTTGGCGGCTTTATACCTTACTGGAGTCTTTATTTAAAAGAAGCTGGTTTTGATCCCATTCAAATTGGCGAGTTATCAGCACTTTTAGTAGGAACAAAAATAATTGCACCCAATATCGGTGGATGGATAGCAGATCATACCGGCAAGAGCATCGTCATTATTCGCTTGGCGGCATTTTTAGCAACGCTCATCTTTGCTGGTTTTTTATGGGCACATGAATACCAAGACTTTGCCTTGATTACCATAGGTTTCAGTTTTTTTTGGAATGCGATGTTGCCGCAATTTGAAGCGGTCACTTTGGCGCATTTAAGAGATGCTGCCCATCGTTATAGTCGCATCAGATTGTGGGGTTCAATTGGCTTTATTGTTGCAGTGTTGAGTATTGGAGCAATTTTAGAACATTATCCAGTGAGTTGGTTGCCGTTAATTATCCTTGCATTATTATGTTTAAATGCGGTTATTACTTTTGTGACGCCTGAAGCTAAAAGCATCAGTTTTGATGGGGTGGCTCATGGCATACTAAAAATCATCAAGCTACCTGAAGTGCTAGCCTTTATGGCGGTTAATGTATTACTACAAATTGCTCATGCACCTTATTATGTTTTTTATACTATCTATTTAAAGCATGCTCATTATTCGGCTATGGTGACGGGGTTACTATGGGCTTTAGGTGTGTTTGCCGAAATTGTATTGTTTATTTATATGAGGAACTTACTAAAGTTTTTTTCATTACGCAGTATCTTATTGTTGAGCTTAGCATTGGCAACAGCTAGATGGTTAATGATAGGCTGGGGCGCTGATTATTTGTGGGTGGTGCTTGTCGCTCAATTATTTCATGCCGCTACTTTTGGCGGTACCCATGTTGTTGCGATGTATTTACTGCATCGTTATTTTGGTGAGCAACACCAAGGTAAAGGTCAGGCCTTATATACCAGTCTTTGTTTTGGTTTAGGTGGCGTGCTGGGCAGTCTTTATAGTGGTTATTATTGGGATTTATTAGGCTCTCAGTTTGTATTTTCAATGGCTGCCGCTTGCTGCGGCTTAGCTTTTATCATTGCTTATGTTTGGGTTGCTAAGGAAAGTTCTCAAGATAAAGCTCTGCTAGGTTAAAATAAGCGCATAAAAAATCGATGATTAACTCTTTTCAGTTTACTAAAGCACTATGAACAAAACCCTTGCCCGCTGGGCTCAAGATATTTGGTATAAAGACCCCTTTATTGGTGTATGGCTAATGCCGCTGGGATTCTTATTTAGTGATGTCGTTAAATTTAGAAAGTTTTTATATCGTATAGGTCTGCTCAAAACTCAGACTTTACCCGTACCAGTGATCGTTGTTGGTAATATTACCGTAGGCGGTACTGGTAAAACGCCGTTAATTATTTATCTGGCTAAGTTTCTTAAAGACTCAGGCTACAAGCCGGGCATAATTAGTCGTGGTTACGGCGGTTTAGCGGATTCTTGGCCTCAATGGGTCAATTTAGACAGTCTAGCAAAAGACGTGGGTGATGAGGCCTTGTTAATTGCCAAACAAACGTCATGCCCTATGGCCGTTGGACCCTTGCGCGTTGCTGCGGCACGATTATTATTAGAAAAGGCCGATTGTGATGTCATATTATCCGATGATGGTTTACAGCACTATGCCTTGCATCGAACCATTGAAATTGCAGTGATAGATGGTGAAAGGCGTTTTGGTAATGGATATTGTTTGCCGGCTGGGCCTTTGCGTGAGCCTATAGAGCGATTAACCAGCGTAGACTTAATTATCGTTAACGGTGACAAGCAAGAGCCTAATGAGTATTCAATGAGCTTAGTAGGTGACATCGCTATTAATTTACTAACCGGTGAACAAAAACACCTAGTTGAATTTAAAATAGAGGCTTGTCACGCCATTGCTGGCATAGGACATCCTGAGCGTTTTTTTAAGCAGTTAGCCTTAGCAGGACTCAATACTAGCAACAAAAGTTTTCCCGATCATTACTCGTTTCAACCCGAGGATATTAACTTTTCTGATCAGAAACCGGTACTGATGACAGAAAAAGATGCGGTAAAATGCAAAACATTTGCAGGACAGCAACATTGGTATGTGCCAGTTAGCGCTTGTCCTGAAAGTCTTTTTACAGAACAATTATTAAATCTTTTAAGAGAAAAACATGTTAGATAAAAAATTACTCGATATTTTGGCTTGCCCAATCTGCAAAAGCCCATTGCATTATGATAAGGTCAATGCTGAATTGATATGCAGAGCTGATCGTTTAGCCTTCCCCGTACGCGATGATATTCCTGTTATGATTGAAGATGAGGCGCGTCAATTAAGCAGTGAAGAAGTAGACGTTTTATATAAATGAGTTTAGCTTTTAAAGTTGTAATTCCTGCTCGCTATGCTTCTAGCCGTTTGCCTGGTAAACCTTTATTGGACATAGCAGGTAAACCTATGATTGCTCATGTCTGTGAGCGAGCAAAAGAAGCTAATGCTGATGAAGTTGTTGTCGCAACCGATGATCAGCGCATCTTTCAAGCCGTCTCTGATTTAGGCATTAAAGCAGTGATGACACGAG
>CAIZMK010000117.1 GCA_903934035.1 uncultured Methylococcaceae bacterium | reverse complement strand
TTTGGTCTTGCGACCATGTTTTCTGAAGGTCTTAGCATGCTTATGTTTTGACATATGTTTGCGTTGCAATATTTTCATGATTTTGGCCTTAGTTATTCAGATTTTTGTGGTTTGGTGTCACCTAGCACAGTTACATCAAGTGGAGTAACTGTGCTTTCGGCTTTTGATACCTCCAAAAGTCCGAGTTTTTCCGCTTCAGAGCGGTTATTTTCATCGCTTAAAAAGTCGATGAGTTGAGCTGGGTCGTTTTCGAACCTAGCTCTAAGTTGCGCTGGCAAAGCCATAAAATCGTCTTCTGCAGCGATAACGGCATTAAGGGCACTATGGTAGTCCCCAATGCCAGTAAAATCGCCATAGCGGGGCGATAAAGGGGCTTCTGGAAGAAGTCCGGTAACGTTGAATTGACGAAGAATATTATTTATATCCGTTTCGTCTTTGAAATGCTGCTGAGTCAGGGAAGGCTCCTCACAAGCCAGCCCCGACTCATTTGACGCAGCATCTCGATCATAGTTGTAAGGTGTTCGTAAAAATGGAGCATTAATTTTCATTTTTTACCTATTTAAGAAGGTTAGCAGCTTTAGTAGCTGGATTTAGTAATTGCCCAAGGCCTTGAAGAGCCTGGGCGAGTCTTGGATTTTCTTTGTTAAAAGTAGCAAGAGGCTTTCCAAGTTCAATGTTTTGACGGACAGCCTCATTAACAACTGCCAAATTGGCAGCTTGTTGTTTAGACGTGGCAGCTGACTGCACGTTTAGGGCAGTACCAGAGGTAATTTGCCCTTGTTGAGCCCTTAGATTTTTTTCAGTTTGGGCTCTATTTGTTAGCTCCTGAGCATTAATTGCAGCTTCAGAAGCAGATTTAGCAGCATTCGCTGAGTTTAAGGTAGTTTGTGATGCAACGTTTTTAACTTGTTGATCATTAAGCTGTTGTGACTGATAGGCACTAACAGCTGGTGCCATTTTATTTTGCACTTGGGTACTAGCTCCCGCGGGGGTTGAAGCCCCCCCTTGGGTATAAGCTAACATCGGATTTAAGCCTGCGGCTTTCATATCCGCTGTTGCTCTTTGATAAGCAGTATTGGATTGTTGAGATTGAAAATTCATCTGATTTTGAGCAATGTCCATGTTTGTAGCATTTGCTCCAGACTGGCCAAGATAGTTAAGTCCACCGCTAATAAGCCCAGGGGCTAAAGCGGCTAAGGACATACCACCAGTTTCAGGAGCAGCAGCAACAGCAGCGGCATCAGTAATAATAGATTCGCCAGCCGATAAAGTACTACCGATATCACTAACGGCAGAGCTAAAATCATTACCAATAGAATCAAAGAATCCCATATTAGAAGTGGTCTATTAGACCAGGTACAGAGTACATAGGCATTGGACGAGCTTTCTTAACATCAAAGAAAGAATCAAAGATGAATTGTTGGCCGTTCGCAGCAGCTCCAACGGCAACCACTCGTGAGACAGGTGGATTGGATACGATGAAACTTGATGATAGTGTAGGAACACTCGTGAATTTCTCGGCTAAATGCCAGCCGTCGATAGTTCCAGAAGCAGTAGAACGAAATAGTGATGAAATCCTTGAAGGGTTGTAACGGTATTCTGCCCAACGTTCTTGATAACCGAAAACGTTTGTATCAGATGTATCACCAGTAACGTAAATTTCTTTATTAAGAATAGACTGCTCACCCAGCATAGCAAAAGCTGGGAAATAGAAATCGTATCTTGTAGAACGGCTCCACATTTTATGGAGACCTTGTTGATAAGTTAGATCAGCACGTACGGATACAAGTCCGAGAATTACTCCATGCTCAGTAAATGATTGAGTAAATCCATGATTATGAGCCAAGGCAGTACCCATAG
>CAIZMK010000116.1 GCA_903934035.1 uncultured Methylococcaceae bacterium | reverse complement strand
ATGACGCTGACCTAATCGTGTAGCTTGAAAGCCTTTTAAATCTTCAATAGCCACATCAGGTACATTTACATTAAGGATAATATCCTTAGGCAAAGGATTGCAGATTATTTGTTTCAGCAAAGTTGCCGCTACCTCTGCAGCAGTTTCAAAATGAGTAGGATTACTTCCTACTAATGAAATAGCTATGGCCGGCAAACCAAGAAATCGTCCTTCGGTAGCTGCAGCTACAGTCCCTGAATATAAAACATCATCACCCAAATTAGAGCCGTGATTAATGCCCGCAAATACCATATCAGGTTCTTTATCTAGTAAACCGGTAATGGCTAAATGCACGCAATCAGTCGGCGTGCCATCAACTTTGATAAATCCATTGTCTACGTTATAAGCACGTAAAGGCATCTCTAAAGTAAGTGAATTACTAGCTGCACTGCGATTTCTATCAGGTGCAACAACTGATATTTCAGCATGTTTGCTTAAAGCATTGGCTAAGGCGACAAGTCCTTCAGCCAAATAGCCATCATCATTACTCAACAAAATATGCATTATCAATTCGCCATTCAGCGTAAGAAACTATAAAATCAACCATATTAGCAACAATAACCAATAAAATCAGCTTTCGTGGTAAAAAAAAACCTTACACAAGAAGACAAAGATTTATTTCGTCAAAGTATTGGACAAGTAAAGATACTTGACTCTAATAAAGTATTATTAAATCAAAAAGAAAAACCCAAGCCCTACCCAAACCCTACAAAGGTTGATTTGGAAAATCCTTTTTTGCACGATCAAGCAACAAAACCAGAAAAAGTTGGTCTTGAAGACAGCTTAAGTTACATCGCACCAGGCATACAAAACAATGTCTTAAAGAAATTGCGTAAAGGACACTTTGGACTTGATGCCGATATTGACCTACATGGTTTAACGAGCAATGCCGCAAAAAACCAACTACTTAGTTTCTTAAACACCTGCATTACTTCAAACTTCCGCTGCGTGCATATTGTGCATGGCAAAGGCTATCGATCCGCAGATAGTCAGCCTGTTTTAAAAAATGACCTAAATTTATGGCTAAGACAACATAAAGATATCCAAGCTTTTTGCTCTGCACCCCAAAGTGCTGGAGGCACAGGCGCCTTATTTGTTTTATTAAAAGTTAATAATCTCTCTTAAAACGGATGTTGCGTAACTGCCCGCAGGCAAATTAAAGCTGAGCTCTAAAATATTTTCCTGTACAAATTGCCAAGCTAAATCTTTTACATTAACACGCAAGGCTCTTCTATCGCTTTCCATACCCCATGTAATTAAGCCTTGAGTCAAGTCTGGATAACTATTCAAAATTGAATTTTCAAGCTCTAAAGCCAATGCAGATACGTTTGCATCTCCTTTACCATACAATGCTCCTGATACATGTATTTCCTGTGCTTGTAAACGCCTAATTATTTCAGCATCCGGTTGGTCTGATTTGAAGCTACTATGCGAGCCATCAAACACATAAGTGTCGCCCATCAACGCTTGGCTCCAAGTTTGATTAGCTACTCTAGACCCTAATATTTGATTAAACAAAAATGAGCGAACCGCTGACAAATACAAACTACGCTGCTCTCTGCCCACCTTACCACCTTGAAACATCGCTAGAGCTTTCTGAACATTTAAACCTTTATGACCGAAACGTTGCACACCAAAATAATTAGCTATGCCTTCAACTTTAATACGCTCTAATTGTTGAGCCGTTTTTTGTTGATCACCTTGCCAATCTT
>CAIZMK010000115.1 GCA_903934035.1 uncultured Methylococcaceae bacterium | reverse complement strand
GTATGCAATACGCCCCTACGGTGTTTTTTTATCGTTTCCACGCCGATAAGAAACTTGTGTAGATACCTATGATTTTACAAAGGGGGAAGCTAAAACCATAATACTTTCACAGTCTCGATAGTGAAGCGCATCGTTCTATAGTGGTGATGCGCTTCACTATCGTTCAGCTCATCCTATGGGGGTTTTTATTTTTTGCTCGTTACCTTACAACAACTGTTTAATAGCAGGGTAATCATTAAGCAATTGTTGCCTAAAAGTTTCAATAGCAGTTTCGTCATGGCGTTCTGCTCTTGGTATTGGCACATTGATTTCACTGATGACTGACATGGGTGAGGACGATAAAAAGATCAATCTATCAGCCAAGGCAATAGCTTCACGTAAATCATGAGTAACAAATAATACCGTGTGAGGGCGTTGTTGCCATAAGCTTAACAATAAGGCTCTAATTTGACGTGCGGTAGGGGCATCAAGTGATACAAAAGGCTCATCCATTAATAACAGATCTGGATCAACAGCAAAAGCTCGTGTGATTGCAACCCTACGACTCATGCCTAAAGACAACCTTTCTGGATAAACATGTTGTGATGGCGTTAATTGCATCACTTCAAGCAAATTATCAATGATATTAGCCGATAAGGACTCCTCAACAACTAACTCTATATTTTCGCGCACTGTGCGCCACGGCAATAAGCGTGGATTCTGAAAGATATAACCGATTTTAGGTCGAATTGATTGTCGGCTTAATTCTATGCTGCCTTGGTAATCATTATCTAAGTCAGCAATGATATTCAATAAGGTGGTTTTGCCACAGCCGGAAGGCCCTACCAGACAAATAAATTCACCCGATTTAAGGTTTAAATTAAGATCGGCAATGGCAGTATGAGATCTGGCTTGTTCTATCGCAGGATAAGTCTTATTGATGATATTGATTTGAATATCGCTCATCGCCTCCACCTCAAAGCTTTTCTATCTAAGGGCTTTAAAATAATGAGTTCTATGAGTTGAATAACGCCGACAAAGGCGATGGTATAAGCCAAAATACTAGCGACATCAAACATCTGAAAAAACAAATGCAGTTGATAGCCCATGCCATTGCTACGACCTAGTAATTCTACGACTAGAATAATTTTCCAAATGAGAGCTAAGCCAGAACGAGTGGCGGCCATGACAAACGGATGCAATTGTGGCCAGATAACATGAATCAAGGCTTTACGCCGACTAAAACCAAAGCAGCGTGCCATATCTAATAAGTCTTGATCTAACGAGCGCGCACCTTCGCGGATGGTAACAATAACACTGGGTAACTTATTAATTACTACCGCTAGGATCGCCGCCGATTCAATTAAACCAAACCAGACATAACACAAAATAATAGTGACCAGCGCTGGCACATTCAAAAATATCACCAACCAGTTATCAAAGAAAGCATCCAGCTTTTTATGACGACCTAGCACGATACCGATAGCGCTGCCTAATAACATAGCGATAGAAAAACTAACCAGTAAACGCAGTAAGGTCACGCCTAGGTGAAAAGGCAGTTGTCCTGAAACACAGGCTTGCCAAAATACCTGAGCCACAACGGCAGGTGTTGGCAAGCTATGATTATCTAAATAAAGCGCAGAGCCTTGCCAAAGTGCTAAAAAAGCCAATAACGATAATAGCGGTAAGAGCTGCTGAGTGAGTTTCAAAATATAGTTGTATTAGGGTTGAGACCAGAATGTACCTGCTTGCAGTGTTTCAGAGGTTCCCGTTAAGCGATTATTAGTTAAGGTGCGTAGCAACGTGTAAATACGAGCTGCAGCTTGTTGCTCTTTGTCGCCCCATTGCTCAATTTCGCCTTCACAATAACGTTGACGCAATATTGTTTGGGTAGCTAAATCTTCGGTCTTAGTTAAGGGTAAGATTTTTTGCCAATCGCTATCAGAAGTACATAAGTTGGTTTTGGCACGTTTTGCCGCATTCAAAAAATTGTTAAGTGCTGCTTGATGTGCTTTGCCCCAGCTTTCTTTAAAGACATAGCCGATGCTAGGTACATTTTCATTAATACCTAAGCCCTTTAAAATACCTCTGCCATCAATAATTTGTCGATAACCTTGTGCTTCTAATCGGGCGGCAAAATGCCAGAAAGTCAGCACAGCGTCTACACGTTCTTGTTTAATTTGTTCATTGATTAAAGGTGGTGCGCCAAAGGTTTTTTCTACCGAGGTATTTAAGTCTAATGATTCTTTTTGTGCTAAAGCCTGCAATAATATCCAGTTTTTATCGAGTTCACCGCCCGCTATACCCAAACGCTTACCTTTTAGATCATTAATGCTATGAATAGGACTTTTTTCTGCAACGATTAAAGCGCCAGAGGTGTTTGAATAAGGGTAAAAAGTAAAGTCAGCACCCGTTGCGCGTAAACTAGACACCCATATCCAATCAGAAACGATCATATCGACTGCTCCAGATTGCAGAGCAATTTTACCCGCTTCGGCATTAGCGACTGGGAGTAGTTCCAATTGAAAATCAGACGCTTTTAGTTGTGGATCATTTTGTATAGCTGCCAATTCCCATTCCAAAGTGCCTGCAGCTTGAACGCCTATGCGTAATAAAGCTTTTTCTACAGCAAAACTGTTGCTTGAAACGAATAGACAAAGACTCATAAGAAAAGCATTTAACTTCATGCAGGCACACTCAAATAGAAAGGTAGTAAAGCTGACTATTCTATATGTACTAAGCGATTCGTGCGAGTCTGTTTACTGACATGTCTTTAAGTTTAAGGAGAGGCAGGAAATGTTAAAAGACATTTACCGCGCGACTTACTACAATACCGACCACTTAGGGCGTTTCTGTTAATAGAAAAATAGCCGACTAGATCAGTTAATAATCTTATAAAACTTAGCGAGAGCTCACCATCATGGAAACTTTTAAAAATATACGCGCACTCATCATTGATATGGATGGAGTGCTATGGCATGGTACACAAGCGATGCCAGGTTTGGTTGAGTTTTTTCAAACCCTTAATGACTTAGATATTCGTTATATTCTAGCGACCAATAACGCGAGTTTAACGCCAGAACAATATGTGACTAAATTAGCAAAAATGGGTGTTACCGTGACCCAAAAACAAATATTAACCTCAGGCATGGCGACTGCACTTTATTTGAGTGAAAAAATCAATCCTAAAGAAACAAGAGTGTTTGTAGTGGGAGAAGATGGCGCAACTCAGCCCTTATTGGAGCTTGGCTTTACCCTG
Source organism: uncultured Methylococcaceae bacterium (assembly GCA_903934035.1). Classification (GTDB taxonomy): domain Bacteria; phylum Pseudomonadota; class Gammaproteobacteria; order Methylococcales; family Methylomonadaceae; genus Methylobacter_C. The sequence continues at coordinate 870 of CAIZMK010000115.1, read as the reverse complement.
ACTGGACTTTATGAAGTCAATAACAGCGATAAGCCAGAGCAAAAAGGTGCGGATATTGTGGTTTGCGGTAAAGATGAAACCCTAAGCTGGGCTAAATTAGCGACAGCGAGTCTTAATATTCGTGCAGGTGCAAGCTTTATAGGCACAAATGCTGATACTACCTTACCTACTGAACATGGCGTCACTCATGGTAATGGCGCTATTCTTGCCGCACTTGAAGTCGCGACAGGAGTAACCCCTACTATTATCGGTAAGCCAGAACCTATCATCTATCAACAAGCTTTAGGACTATTGGGTATTAGTCCTGATGAAACAGTTGCTTTAGGAGATCGTTTAGAGACTGACATATTAGGCGCTGTGCGTACCGGCATACGTAGCATTATGGTATTAACGGGAATATCTTCGGTAGCGGATTTGCAAGATTTAGATTATCACCCTACCTGGGTGATGGACGATATTCGTGCAGTGACTAAAGCTTTGCGCGAGCAATCGGTTTAATCCATAAAAAATATTGGGTTAGCGATAGCGTAACCCAACAATACCAGACGTTAACAAAGTGACATCCAGTTCCCCCCTTTGTTGCATAGGGATCTACACAGATAAAAAAATTAGCATTCCCATGCAAGAACGATAACATTGTGGTGAAGATCGTAGGGGCGAATTGCATTAGCCCACACATTCGTATTGTATATTTGTCGATTTAAACTGTTTTTTTATAATACTTTCACAGTCTCTAGCGCTAATCCACCTTACATTCATACATCTTACGAGTTGGATAGCCCTATAAGTGCTTGAATAGGTCTAGCAAGCGTTGGATAGCCCTATAAGTGCCTGAATAGGTCTAGCAAGCGTTGGATAGCCCTATAAGTG
>CAIZMK010000114.1 GCA_903934035.1 uncultured Methylococcaceae bacterium | reverse complement strand
ATCAAGTCTTAGATGAACAAGATAAGCAAAATCTAACGCGTTTACTTAAAGATGATAATGTTGATAATTTGTTACAGAATCTGAGTGACCCTTTAAAATCGGCTGCGGCACGACAATCTTTGATTAATATCTTGCTAGACCATCATGGTACGGGACGCATATTGTTCAGAAACTCTAGGCAAACTATTCAAGGTTTTCCAGAGCGTGAACGTTTTGGTTATGCCTTAACGGGAGTAGCTAATAATACTGATTTACAGCATGATCCTAGATATATTTGGTTAGTTGATAAATTAACCAAGCAAGTAAAAGGTGCTGAAGGTGGTTCTTTACGTGGACAAAAAGCCCTGCTTATTTGTAAGCATGCACAAACTGCGATTGATTTGGAGCAAACCTTAAAGAATCGTGCAGGTATTGCCGCTGCTGTTTTCCATGAGGGCATGAGTATTATTGAGCGTGACCGTGCAGCCGCTTATTTTGCTGATCAAGAAAGCTCTGCTAGATTATTAATCTGTTCTGAGATTGGGAGTGAAGGTAGAAACTTTCAATTTGTTCATCATCTAATCTTATGGGACTTACCGACTAATCCAGATCTGTTGCAACAACGTATCGGGCGCTTAGATCGCATAGGTCAAAAACATATCATTCAAATACATGTGCCTTATTTGCTCAATACCGAGCAGCATCGCTTGTATCAATGGTATGACCAAGGCCTTAATGCCTTCCGAAGTAATAACTCGGCCGCTCAAGCGGTCGCTGATCAATTACAAATCGAACTTAGTGCTGTTTTAGCCAATGATGAAGTCGATATGGCTAGCTTTGTTGAAAAAACTCATGCCCTAAGTTCAGAAATTGAGGAGCAACTTCATCATGGTCGCGATCAGTTATTAGAGTTAAATTCATGTCGTAAAGACTTAGCCGAGCAATTGATTGCTCAACTTAATGACTATGAACATGATGGCGCGTTGTGGCCTTATATGGTCGATTTATTTGACTGTTTTGGTGTTGATACCGAATATCATTCGGCAGATTGTTTTATAGTGCGACCTAGTGAACAGCTTAGGGTTTCAAACATTCCTGGTCTATCTGAAGATGGTATGACCATTACGGTAGATAGGGAGTTGGCACTGGCAAGAGAAGATCTCAAGTTTTTGACTTGGGAGCATCCTATGGTGACGGGTGCAATGGAATTGGTTCTATCAACCGAAACCGGTAATGCGGTGGTCAGTGTCATACATCATCGAGAATTGAAAGCTGGGCAGTTCTTGCTTGAATGTTTATTTATTGTTGAATGTAGTGCGCCGGCTGAATTACAAATTGGTCGATTTTTACCGTCCACTCCGATACGCGTGCTGATTAATCAACATAAAGTCGATTTAACATTGGCTTTTGAGCACAGCAGCCTATTAGAAACGGGTAAAAACTTTGATAAAGATCAGATTGTCAACTTTCTAAATAATCAGCGAGCACTGATTACTCAATTAATTATTGAAGCTGAACAAAAAGCTAAAGAGGATATGCAAGTTTTGATTAATTCAGCCACCAATGCTATGTTGACTTCATTAGCGGTAGAAATCAAGCGTCTGATACGCTTGAAAAAAGTGAATCCGACTATTAAAGAAGAAGAAATTGAGCAACTTAAAGATATGACCATGCTAGCTCATGAAAATATTCAAGCCGCCCACATTAGATTGGACGCTGTGCGTTTCGTTATCACCAGTTGAGAGTTGCAATGTTATCTATCGGTAAAATCAATAAATTAACCATCGTTAAACAACAAGGTGCTAGCGTTTATCTTGATAGCGGTACTTCAGGAAAAGTATTGCTTACAGACAAACAATTGCCAGCTGAATGTGAGGTGGGTGATAGCTTAGACGTTTTCGTTTATGTCGATAGCGATGGACATCTAGCCGCCACTACTCAAGTGCCCTTAGCGCAAGTTGATGACATTACTTGGTTGAAAGTTGTGTCACTTAACTATGTAGGTGCTTTTTTAGATTGGGGGCTGCGTAAAGATTTACTGGTACCTTTTAGTGAACAGCATCATGAAATGGAAGTGGGTCGATCTTATTTAGTCAAAGTCTTCTTAGATGATAAAAATAGAATTGTAGCTACCACTAAAATCGATCGGTTTATCAGTGAAGAGAATACTGATTTTAAGGTCGGTCAAAAAGTATCTTTAATGATTACAGACCAAACCGAGTTAGGCTTTAAAGCCATTATTGAGAATACTCATTGGGGCTTGTTGTATCAAAATGAACTCTTTCAGACCTTGAAAAGAGGCCAGCGCTTAGATGGTTACATTAAAAAAATTAGGGACGATTATAAGATAGACCTGAGTTTACATAAGCCCATTTACAATGAGTTCGACTCATTAAATGAAACTATTCTAAGTAAGTTAAAAGATAATAATGGCGTCTTGGCTCTGAGTGATAAAAGTCCGCCTGAACTAATCTATGCGACTTTCGGTGTCAGTAAAAAAGCCTTTAAGCAGGCTATCGGCACACTTTATAAGAACAAGCTAATTAGTCTTGATAAAAGCGAGCTTAGGTTGCTTTAGCTGGCATCATGTAAAGCCAATATGTTTGTCTATGGTTTCAAAATTCTTAGTTTAGGACTTTGTTAGTCCATAGCTATCAATACATGTATCGTCGTAGGAACGAAAAAAAACTCCGTAGGGGCTTATTGCATAAGCCCCTACGACTATTATCATAATGTATTCTTTTTTGTGTGGAATTAATTTTGTGTGTAGATACCTATGCGGTTAATCACTAAATTCAATTACTATGCGTTGGAGTCAAAACTCATGAGTTTTGCTTAACTTTATTCTCTTGTATACGCTGTTTTAGTGTTCTAAATCAGCGGGACTGAACATTATAGTAATCCCTAATCAACTAAATAAATGCATGCAACTCATGACTGACTGGACCGCTGGCTACATTGTCGATATAGCTTATACTTACGGCTATTATACTGAACTTAACCCTTTGAGAATTAAGCTAGCTTTTCTTAATGCTGGATTGCTGCCACCTGAGCAAGGTTATCATTGTGAGCTGGGCTATGGTCAGGGAGTTTGTGTAAATATGCACGCTGCTGGTTCAGATAGTATTTGGTATGCAAATGATTTCAATCCAGATCAAGCCAGCTTTGCTCAAGAGCTTGCTAAGGTTTCTGGCGCAAATGCACAGCTGACTGATGAATCATTTGTTGATTTCTGTAGTCGTACTGATTTGCCAGACTTTGATAGTATTGGTTTACATGGTGTTTGGAGCTGGATTTCTGATGATAATCGCGCGGTTATTGTCGATTTCCTGCGCCGTAAACTCAAAGTAGGCGGTGTGCTTTATATTAGCTATAACACTCAGCCCGGCTGGGCAGCGATGCTACCATTTAGAGATTTATTAACTGAACACAGCGAGGTTATGGGGTCGCCTGGATATGGGATGATATCTCGTATTGACGGTGCCTTAGATTTTGTAGGCAAGCTGTTCGCAACTACTCCTCACTATACTAAAGTCAATCCACAGGTTGTAGAGCGCTTTAATCAGATTAAAGATCAGGAACGTAGCTATCTTGCTCATGAGTATTTTAATCGAGATTGGTTGCCTATGTCATTCACTAGGCTAGTGCAGTGGCTAAGTCCTGCGAAACTAAACTATGCTTGTTCAGCGCATTATTTAGATCATATTGACTCTATTAACCTGAGTCCTGAGCAACAAGCATTGCTTAATGACATCCCTGATACCCTTTTTCGTGAAACAGTTAGGGATTTTTGCGTTAACAAGCAGTTTCGTAAGGATTATTGGGTTAAGGGAGTTAGGCAACTCAGTTCGATAGAACAGGCCGAGGCATTACGTGCTCAGAAAATACTCTTGGTAACACCTCGCATTGATGTGTCGCTAAAGACGACTTCCACAATGGGTGAGGTTACTTTGCATGAGAGTATTTATGATCCAATACTCGATTTTTTAGCTGATCACAAAGTTAAGACTATAGGCCAGATTGAGCAGGCGCTAATACCTTCAGGCCTCGTATTTGATCAATTAAACGAAGCTATCATGGTAATGGCGGGTTTAGATTATTTGATCTCAGCGCAAGATGAGTCGGTGGTCGCCAACGCTAAAAAACAAACAGACAAACTAAACACCTATTTGCTCGATAAAGCACGTAGCCTTAATGATATTAACTTCTTGGTTAGCCCGGTCAGCGGAGGTGGCTTTGCCATTGGTCATATTCAGCAGCTATTTTTATTAGCATTAAGTTTAGGTAAAAAACAACCTGCTGACTGGGTACAAATGACCTTGGAGGCGCTTATAGCGAATAATGAAAAGATAGTTAAAGAGGGTGAGGTCTTAGAAACGCCAGAACAAAATCTTGCTGAGTTAACTGAGTTGGCTTTAGATTTTGCTGAAAAACAATTACCGATATTGAGAGCTTTGCAAATCGCTTAACTGAGTAGCGTGGTGATGCATTCCAAAACATTTAATACACTAAAGCTATAGGTGCTGAACGATAGTGAAGCGCATCATAACCGCGTCACTATCGTTCAGAGCATCCTATTTGTGTTGGTTATTATTGTGTCTTATCCTAAGTTGAGAATCTAAGATTATTATTAATTTCCCGCAATTTTAATCATACCCTTTTTGTACAGCGATAAGTGCTGCCTATTGGTATTGAAGTGTTGGGTTAAGCTACGCTGCCTAACGTTAAGGCATAGGTATCTACACAAGTTTCTTATCGGCGTGGAAACGATAAAAAACACCGTAGGGGCGTATTGAGGCTGTGAAAGTATTATGAATTTAGCTTCCCCCTTTGTAAAAGGGGGATCGAGGGGGATTTTATTAAGTCATAGATTATTGATATTTAATAATAATTTTTTAATAGATCAAATCTCCCCTAACCTCTCTTTGCTAAAGAGGGGAATAAAAAAAATACTTTCACAGTCTCTATTGCATACGCCCAACACTGAAAGTCCCATGTTATAGGGCTTATTTTAT
>CAIZMK010000113.1 GCA_903934035.1 uncultured Methylococcaceae bacterium | reverse complement strand
GCTCGTTTAGGTGCAGGGTAACCTTCACAAGTTAAGTGTGGGTCATCTGGATTTAAAAAATCCTTGAGTGAATGAAAGTGCATCCATTCTGTGCTGCGCTGTTCTTCAAAGCTAGTAACCGTAACATCAATTAGGCGTATGTTTTTAAAGCCACATCGTTTTAACCAACTGATTAAAGTATCGCAACTGGGTAAGAACCAAACGTTGCGCATCATGGCATAACGATCCTCAGGTAATAAGCTCTCACCTAAGACACCGTCTATGATCAATGTCTCTAATACCAGTTCTCCACCCGATATTAAGCAATCTCTTAATTCCATGAGGTGATCGAGTGGTGAGCGGCGATGATAAAGAACACCCATCGAGAATACAGTGTCGAAAGCTTTTAGGCCATAAGGTAAATCTTCTATGCCTAAGGGCAAAACATAGACCGGTGCGGATCCATAACATTTCTTAATGAGATGAAATTGCATAACATTAAGCAGAAAAGGATCTATGCCTATGACCATTTTTGCTTCAGCGCCCAGCATACGCCAACAGTGATAGCCATTACCGCAACCTACATCTAAAACTAAGCGATGTTTAAGTGGGCTAATATGATCTTTTAAGCGATCCCATTTCCAATCTGAGCGCCATTCGGTATCAATGTGAATGCCAAATAAGTCATAAGGACCTTTGCGCCAAGGGTGTAAGGCTTTAAGTTGCTCTGTGAAGGCTAGTTTGTCAGAATTTGACAACTCTTCTGCTAAACCAATCTGGATAACTGAAGTATCTATTGTTTTGTGTGCAGTATTTAAAGGAGTTAGATGCTCAATTAGGTTTTGCCATTCTGTTAAATGACCATGCTTTGTTACATCAAAGGCTTTTTCTAATTGTTGGGGTAACAGTGCTGCCCAAGTATCAGCTTTTGCTGCCAATAAAGCATCGTATAAAGGTTGATAATCCATTATTTGTAGTTTGGCATTGTGATAAGGGGTGAGTTAATGCAGGGCAATGCGGGAACGTAATAATGTAGGTCGGGTTAGCGATAGCGTAACCCGACAACGTTCGATGATTTAAGAGTTTTTAGCAGCTAAAGCTTCGATGTTGCGTTTAGCTAGACTATCAATAACTGCAGATAAAGAGCCTTTAGTTTGTACTTCGGTACTAAAAGTGGTGCGATAATTTGTGATTAAGCTGACACCTTCTATCATGATGTCGTAAGCTTTCCATTCGCCGTCAGCTAATATCATGCGGTAATGTACGGCAACTGGTTGCAACCCGGGTTGTAATACTTCAGTTTTTACTACCGTTTTAGTCGCTCCTTCTTCCATTTCCATCGGTAAAAAGCGTATCGACCAATCTTTAAATTCAACAAAGGCACGAGAATAAGTTCTAACTAAAAGTGTTTGAAATTCTTTTTTAAAACGTGTTTGTTCATCTGGCGTTGCAGAATTCCAAAGCTTACCTAAAACTAAGGCAGAAATCTTATCAAAATCGGTATGAGGTAATATTGCTTCATTAACAAACTTATTAACGTTAGCAAAATCTTTGATAAAGTTTTTGTCTTGCATTTTATGTTGTAATTTTGTTGAAGCGCTTTCAATGGCAAGTTGTGGAGCGGATAACTCTGCTGCCATTATGCTCGTAAGCGGCATTAATGATAGTATTGCAGCAAGAAAACCTAACAAAGTGTAGCGTCTAACGTTCATAAAACCCTCTAAGTTAAAACTAGTTTATAGTTACTCTATTTTCGAATAGGAGTCAGTACTTTCCCTGATACAATAAATCTCCGTTGTGTAGATCAAAATGGGATAAGTGCATCTCATTTTGATTTTTCTAAACCCATGAATAGGATCAAGATGCCCTATAATAACATTAATTTTCCTAGTACACGCATGAGAAGAATGCGCTATAACGATTTCTCTCGACGTTTAATGCGTGAAAATCAGTTAACAGTTAATGATTTGATTTATCCCATGTTTGTTACCGAAGGTTTCAATCAGCGTGTTGCCATCGCTTCTATGCCGGGTGTGGAGAGAATGTCTCTGGATATTTTATTAACCGAAGCCGAACAAATATGTCGCTTAGGTATCCCCGCTATTGCTTTGTTTCCTGTTGTATCTTCGGATAAAAAATCAGACGATGCCGCTGAGGCTTATAACCCAGACGGTTTAGCGCAGTGCGCTGTTAGAGCTTTAAAAAAAGAATTTCCCGATTTAGGGATCATTACCGATGTCGCTTTAGATCCTTTTACTAGTCATGGTCAAGATGGTTTAATAAATCAAGATGGCTATGTCATGAATGATGAAACCATCGAAGTCTTAGTTAAGCAAGCACTCTCTCATGCCCAAGCGGGTGCCGATATTGTCGCGCCCTCGGACATGATGGATGGGCGAATTGCTGCGATAAGACAAGCACTCGAAGCTGATAATTATATACATACCTTAATATTGGCTTACTCGGCTAAATATGCTTCCAGCTTTTATGGCCCTTTTAGAGAGGCTGTGGGTTCGGCGGTTAATTTAGGTAAAAGTAATAAATATAGTTATCAAATGGATCCTGCTAACTCTGATGAAGCCATGCGTGAAATCCAGTTGGATTTACAAGAAGGCGCGGATATGGTCATGGTAAAACCAGGTATGCCTTATTTAGATATTATTCGCCGCGTTAAAGAGCAATATGGCGTGCCAACTTTTGCTTATCAAGTGAGTGGTGAGTACGCCATGATTAAAGCTGCTGCACAGAATGGTTGGTTGGATGAAAAACAAGTGGTGTTGGAATCTTTATTAGCTTTTAAGCGTGCGGGTAGTGATGCTATTCTGACTTATTATGCAAAGTCCGTAGCGCAATGGTTACAAGCATGAGTAATATCGATCGTTATGCTGTTTTAGGCCAACCTATTAGCCACAGTAAATCTCCTCGTATTCATCAATTATTTGCCGAACAAACCGGCGAGCAATTGCAATACAGCGCAATAGAAGTGCCTGCTGAACAATTTACAGATGTTGTGGTGCAGTTTTTTGCGAACGGTGGTAAAGGTTTAAACTGCACGGTCCCGTTAAAAGAATTAGCGTGGTCTTATGCAGAGCATAAAACTGAACGTGCTCAGCTTGCAAAAGCAGTTAATACGTTGGCCTTACAGCAAGATGGTTCTGTTTTGGGTGATAACACCGATGGTATTGGATTAGTTACCGATTTAAAGCAGTGTCATGGTATCGCTTTAGCAGGTAAGCGTATCTTGATTTTAGGAGCTGGCGGAGCAAGTCGAGGCATTATCAGCCCTATTTTGGATGAAGCACCAGAAACTATAGTCATTGCTAATCGTACTGTTGCTAAAGCACAGCAGTTAGTGAATGAGTTTGCAAAGAAGGGGAGTATTAGTGCTTGTGGCTTTGGCGATTTAAACGCACAGTCATTTGATTTAATCATTAATGCCACGTCAAGTAGTCTTACTGATGAACTGCCACCTTTGCCGGATGATTTGTTAGCTAAACAGGGTAGTTGCTATGATTTGGCTTATAGCAATAAAGACACTGTATTTGTGCGCTGGGGTTTGGAGCATAAAGCTTTAAAAAGTTTAGATGGCTTAGGTATGTTGGTTGAGCAAGCAGCAGAAGCGTTTAGTATTTGGCGTGGTGTTCGCCCAAAAACAGCTCCGATTATTGATTTGCTAAATGCGGAGCGACACTAGAAAGGACAATAAATTTACATGTATTCTGCAAATGTCGGGACAGGTTGCGCCCTGTCCCTCAGGGCATAGATATCTACACAAGTTTCTTATCGGCGTGGAAACAATAAAAATCACCGTAGGGGCGTATTGCATACGCCCAACATTGAAAGTCCAATGTTATAAAGCTTATTTTATAAGGGCGTATGCAATACGCCCCTACCATCTTCACCACAATGTTATCGTTCTAGCGTGGGAATGCTAACAATTATTTGTGTAGATACCTATGCTCTTAGGGTAAGCATAGTGAGGGCTCTCTAGATTTTAAAAGTAAGTAATTTGTAGGGGCGATAGATTCGCCCAGTACATTAGTCTGTTGAAACGTGGCGAAGCTGCCACCCTAAAGTTATGATCCCGCATTTAAATATTCATTTTTCAAGAGCACATAGTGTTGAGCAGAATATTCCAAATAGGTTTTTTCTTGTTCTGTTAAGGGTCTAATCGCTTTGGCAGGTGAGCCGACATACAAATAACCGCTTTCCAGATGTTTGCCGGGTGGCACTAATGCACCGGCACCAAGCATAACGTAGGAATCTAACACGGCATCATCCATTATGATGGCACCTATGCCAACCAAACAATAATCGCCTATCGTACAAGCATGTATAACTGCTCGATGGCCGACAGTCACGCCTTTGCCAATATTTAAGGGATGGCCATTAGGTGAATATTTGCCTGCATGTGAAACATGTAGCACTGCGCCATCTTGAATATTAGTGCTGTCGCCTATGGTGATGCTCTCTACATCAGCTCTGATTACAGTAGTCGGCCAGATGGAGACGTCATGTCCTAGGGTGACATCACCAATGACTATCGCACTCTCATCGATATAAACGGATGACCCTAAAACGGGGCGCTTATTTTGAAATGCTCTAACAGACATAATATATTTGGGTTATTAATGTTGATAAAAGTAGAATATTGACACAAGTGACTTATTTAGTGATAGTAAAACTTATTTATAGGCTACTAAGTTTAAGCGGGTCAGTTTAGGGCTAAGTTCTCGCTTTGATATAGGGCTCTTATTAGAGCAGGCTAAAGGCTAAGGGCGAAAGCTTACGTCTATCGTCTGTTTAGCTTTATATTGCTATATTAATTATGGATTTGAACAAAGTATTATCCTATTTTACCTTTACTCAATTATTCCTAAGGGAATCTATGAAAGTTATACAAGGAGACGGCTTTACTGCCGAGATCATTCGATCATCCAAAAGAAAAACCTCAGCGATCAAGATTCAAAAAGGGCTCGTCTATATCATGGTGCCTAAGAGCTTAAGTCAGGATGCCATTAAATCTTTAGTCTTTAATAAAACGCGCTGGATTAACGAAAAACTGTCACATCAACAAGGTATATTAGCCTTGCCTGCCAAGGTTTTTAAATCAGGTGAGCGTTATGCGTATTTAGGTACTGAGGTTATCTTATCGATTAATGGTGGTGTAGCTCCGAGCATTAAACTAGTAGGCGATCAGTTGATTGTTACAGTGCGTGATCCAAGTTTAGATTGTTCTGATAGTATTAAAACCTTGTTAATAAATTGGTATAAGCAGCAAGCAGTAGCCGCTTTAAAAATAAAAACGCAGCGCTATGCCATGATTATGGGGGTTCAGCCTACAAGTATTACTATTAAAACTTATAAGGCACGTTGGGGTAGTTGTAGTTTGTCAGGTGCAATACAGTTCAATTGGAAATTAATGATGGCGCCTGATAGCGTCATTGATTATGTAGTTGTTCATGAGCTCTGCCATCTGTTGCATCATAATCATTCACCGGCTTTTTGGGCTGCGGTGGCACGCTATTACCCCAATTATCGAAATCAGAGTGCATGGTTGAAACAGCATGGTGCTAGATTAGAGATTTAAAGTATGAGCTTATAACCTATAATTTGTAGGATCAAACTCGCAATATAAAAACTTACGCATGATAATTAAGCTTTCGTGGAATGAGTATGAGCAACAATGCAATAACAAAGAAGCAGGAACACAGTAAAGCCTTTTGGAGTCATTCTATCGATGATTGTTATGAGCAGTTAAACAGTACCTCTGAAGGGATAACTCAAAAGCAAGCTAAGCGGCGACTTAAACAATACGGGCCCAATCGACTTAGCGATAAAAATGGTAAGGGCTATGTCAGTTTGTTTCTGTCTCAGTTTAAAAACTCTATTATTTTGATTTTGCTGTTTGCTACGGGCTTATCTTTCTTTTTAAATGACCATCTGGATGCGGCGATAATCTTAAGCATCGTTTTAATGAGTGGATGTTTAGGTTTTTGGCAAGAAAAGGGCGCTGCTAATGCGGTCAAAGAGTTACTGGAGTTAGTGCAAATTACCGTATCAGTGCGGCGTGATGGACTTATTGAAGAGCTAGCGAGTGATAGGCTAGTGCCTGGCGATATGATCATGCTTAAGTCAGGAGATGTTATTCCGGCTGATTGTCTTATGGTAAGTTCTGATAATTTGTTTGTTGATGAAGCTATTTTAACGGGAGAGAGTTTTCCAGTCGAGAAGCAAGCCAGTGTATTGCCAGAAGATACAGCGTTAAGTCAACGCACTAATGCTTTATGGATGGGTACACATGTACAAAGTGGAACGGCTACAGCTTTAGTAATTGCGACGGGTTTAGCGACAGAATTTGGTCAGTTATCGTTGCGTATGAAACTTAAAGCACCTGAAACCGAATTTGAACGTGGAGTCAGGCGCTTTGGTTATTTGCTGATGGAAGTGACCTTGATCCTAGTTATTTTGATTTTTGCGGTCAATGTCTATCTGGCTAAGCCCGTAGTCGATTCATTTTTATTTGCCTTGGCACTAGCGGTCGGTTTAACACCGCAATTATTGCCAGCCATCATTAGCGTAAATCTTGCCCATGGTGCTAAACGTATGGCAGCACAGAAAGTTATCGTCAAGCAGTTAGCCTCTATAGAAAATTTTGGCAGTATGAATGTTTTATGTTCGGATAAAACAGGCACCCTAACTGAAGGTAAAGTGCATTTACAGGGAGCAGTAGATATTTTTGGCGATGCCAATGATAAAGTCGCTCGCTATGCTTATCTTAATTCCATTTATGAAACGGGCTTTAATAATCCAATTGATAATGCTATTAGGGGAAATAGAGCCTTTGATTTAATTGGTACTGAGAAACTGGCAGAAATTCCTTATGATTATTATCGTAAATGTATCAGTATCTTAGTAGAAGATCAGGAGCAAACGGTACTTTTGACTAAAGGTGCCTTAACAAATGTGCTGGATTTATGTACAGAAGTCGAAACTACCAATGTTGGTACGCTAGCAATAGGATCGGCAATGTCATTGATACATAAACGTTACGAAGAATTTAGCGAGCAGGGTTATCGCACCTTAGGTTTGGCTTATAAAATCTTAAAGAATCGGGATGATTTCGATAAGTCTGATGAGCGCGGGATGTGCTTTTTAGGTTTCTTAGTGTTTTTTGATCCACCTAAAGCTGATAGTGCTGAGACTATCTCTGAGTTGCAAGAGTTAGGTGTCAATTTAAAAATTATTACCGGCGATAATCGTTTAGTGGCTGCCACGGTAGGAAAACAATTAGGGCTCGCTGAACATGAAATACTGACGGGTTCTGAAATTCATGAAATGAGTGATTTAGCATTAATTAATCAAGTAGCTACTGTCGATTTATTCGCTGAAATTGAGCCTAATCAAAAAGAACGCATCATCATTGCTTTGAAGAATGCGGGTTTTGTGGTTGGTTATATGGGCGATGGTATAAATGATGTCTCGGCTTTGCATGCCGCTGATGTTGGTATTTCTGTTAATAGTGCCGCTGATGTGGCCAAAGAAACTGCACAAATTGTCTTGATGGAGAAAAGTCTAGGCGTTTTAGTGCAAGGCGTTAGGGAAGGGCGGACCACTTTTGCTAATACTCTAAAGTATGTGTTTATGGCTACTAGTTCTAATTTTGGCAATATGTTTAGCATGGCAGGTGCTTCGTTGTTTTTGCCTTTTCTACCCTTATTACCTAAGCAAATCTTATTAACCAATTTATTAACAGACTTTCCTGAAATGACCATCGCCTCTGATAATGTCGATGAGAATATGGTAGCCCAGCCAAAGCGCTGGGATATTAAGTTTATTCGAAAGTTTATGATCACCTTTGGTTTGGTTAGCTCAATATTTGACTATACGACCTTTGGCTTATTGCTGAATTTAGATGTATCACCTGAACAATTCCGAACCGCATGGTTTTTAGAATCGGTCGTTTCGGCTTCATTGATTGTTTTTGTGGTGCGTAGTAGTCGTGCTTTTTTTAAAACCCGCCCCGGGAGTTATTTAATAGCAGCAACCCTTTGCATAGTGGCTATTACTGTTGGCTTACCTTATACACCTTTGGCACCTATTATAGGTTTTGTCCCTTTGCCAGCCTCTTTATTGTCAATGTTAGCGTTGATTGTCGTGATGTATTTGGCATCGGCTGAAATCACTAAGCATATTTTTTATCGTCATAATAAGTTGTAAGGGAAAGGCTAAAGGCTAAAGGCGGGGTGCATCAATTCTTAATCGATTGTTTGTATAAAAACGAGAGTAAAGTTTTTGTTGCTTCACTCTCGTGCATTCTATGCTTTCAATAAGATCAGGGAACTAGGCTTGTTTAGCTTTTTTACGAGATACTCCAAAACCTAGAAGCCCTGAGGCTAAAAGCATCATCATTGCGGGTTCAGGAACAGAGCCTTGTAAAGTGACGGCATTACCTGCATAAACAACCACATCAGCACCATTACCTGCTGTGTTATTTGAGCCAGTTTGTCCATTAGTACTGATCTGCGAATATAGTGCGAGAGGGCCATTATCAGCAGCACTAAATAAGATGGTATAGGTATGACCAATAGTTGTTGAAATATATTGTGATAATGAATCGTAAGCTTGAACAGAACCATCATACCAGCAGCTTGTGCTACCCGTTGGGCAGTTGCCAGTATGTACGGTGCCGGCAAAAGTGGCGGCATTGATATTTTGGTATAGCCAGTCTGCAGGTAAAAGTTGTGTTCCTACGGTAGTCGTTGCACCACTGAAGTCACCATTAGTGATCAAATTTATTGATGGGCTGGCGGTGTCTGCAACAGAAATATTGCTCAGACTGATAAAGGCGGGATCTTCTCTCAAAGCAAAGGTGATATCTGTGTTGGTACTGGTTGCAACGAAACTGCCCGTATAAGTTGTATAACCATGTGTTGTTGATAGGCCTGCTAAATCTATGATTGGAGTGCCTGCTGGGGGCGCATAGTTATAAGCCATAGCTGAAGTTGCTGGTAATATAGCCAGCAGGGCGCATAGTGGAATAAGTAGTTTTTTCATCAGATGTTCCTTTTAAAAATAAATATGTACATGTTTTAAATTAACTACTGATGAGTATTGCTGAACTAGATGCCAGGTACTCGTTAGTAGTTGTTTTTTATACTGCATTATTTATACCAGCTGATTAAAGAGTCTTTAATTACAATTGTTTAGCTATGCTTGTAGATAGATGTCTTGATTTAGTGTGAGTATGGGTTGTAAAAGAAACTGACAGGTAAATCGTTGCTTGGTTAATGTTGAGTTTACAAAGTTTCTTGTAGCAACTGTATGTAGTGATGTCTGTGTAAGTAGATGATAACATTAGATATGTAGGGGCAGTCGCGACCTGTCCCTACTTTATATTTTGTATGGATAATTTGATTTATGTCTGCGATAGACAAAAAAACTGCAGCGCTGTAAAGAACCCTGACAACTGATGGCATCACATGATGTTTGATAAAAAGTTTAATCAATAATCATCATGATTGGTTCAGACCAAGCACCTGGTCCTAGTCGGCTAATACCACGTAGCCTTAGCCAATAGATTTTTGTCGGTGTTAGACCTTCTACAACAATATGAGTGCTAGTCAAGGAAGTTAGTTGATGCTGCCAATTAGTTTCTATCATAGGGTCGATCTGAGCAGTCTGTAATTCATAACTACCTGCACCTTGTAAGGGAGTGGCTCGAATGTTTAGACTGCCTTTTTTTAGACCGTGAGTCACTATTACATTGCTAGGAGCTGGTAAGGGGTCGTTGCCACTGCTGTGGGTACTATCATTACGTAAGTTGTAGCCAGAACTAGCCAATTTAGTAACATCTTCATGAGCGACTATTTCAAGGTAGGGTGCTAATTTCTTAATATAATCCGTTACAGTTGCTCTGGCATTATTCCGCAAGATAATTTTTTGGCTATCGCCTGATAAAGCCCCATGGTAGGCATCAAGGTAGGTATCATAAGCGGCGCTTATTTGAGCTAATGTGGCTAATTGGGGTAGCCAAGGTTCAGGAAAATTTGGGTTATTGCTGAGTGCAGAAATAATAAAGCCGATTTTAGCTAATAAATCTGCTTCGTTTAGACGATCAAAGTTTAGTAAGAGTTTAGTTTGCATCAAATGATTCCGGTGGATGATAAAAGTTTGTCGGCAGCTCTTTAGTGTTAGGTAGACTATAAGGACTTGCAGTTTGTTGTCAAGCGAATTAGGAATGGCGTTTGAATTTTTAGGCGATGCTAATCTAAAAAATCACACTGCAGGCTTTGTAATGTAAGGTCGCAGAGATATTAAGCAGTGGCACCTTTATGCTAATGTCAGGTCACATTTAAATAGGGAGCGCAGGCGCATTCATAGTCAGGTAAGGCCAAAAATTTTAAATGCAACGGCTAGATAAAGCAGATGTCAGGGCAAAAAAATTGCTTGTGTGAGGATAGTGGGAGTTTTTGACCTGCGTTTGAATTAATGTGATTCTACAATGCTTAGAATTGTATGCACATGGCTCAAAGCTCTAATCAGTAGGCCGGAATAAGACTTTACGAACGCAAGTGAGTAAAGCGTTTCCGGCATAAATTATGCTGCAATTAAAAAGGGATCGAGTCGCGAGGGGGAGAAGTACTTTTTTGCCTACCAATGTATCGCCACAAGGTGCATAGGTATCTACACAAATAATTGTTAGCATTCCCACGCAAGAACGATAATATTGTGGTGAAGATCGTAGGGGCGAATTGCATACGCCCCTACGGTGTTTTTTTATTGTTTCCACGCTGATAAGAAACTTGTGTAGATATCGATGCACAAGGTGGGCAAACGACGAAGCTGTTTGCCAACCCTAGATAATTACATAGTTAAACTCGATCGTTTTAGCCATTGTTCCAAGGTGGCCAGTAAATCATTCACATTGATAGGTTTGCTAATAAAATCATTCATGCCGGCTGCTAAGCTGCGCTGTCTATCTTCCTCGGTGACACTGGCACTTAAAGCAATCACAGGCAATTGTGCATAGCGAGGATTTTTACGAATTTCGGTGCTGGCCTCATAGCCATTCATGATGGGCATGTGTAAATCCATTAACACTACATCATAATCGTCTTGTTCTAAAGCGCTGAGAGCTTCAGAACCATTGTTGGCTAATACAATAATGCTAACGCCTAGGCGTTTAAGGACTTGTTTGATTATCTTCTGGTTAAAGGCATCATCTTCTGCAACTAAAACTCTTATGCCTTTCAAAGCTTCTGTTTCTGTAATTAAGCTGGAAGGGTTAGCTCCAGTTTTAATGGTTTCTAGCGTTGATAAAGGCACTAGGGGTAACATTAATTCAAAGCTAAAAGAGCTGCCTAAATCTAAATGGCTGTCAACTTTAATGAGGCTGTTCATCATTTTTACTAAGTCTTGACTGATGACTAAGCCTAAGCCAGTGCCTTCATAATTTCTAGCGTATCCATCGTCTACCTGACTAAATGGCAAAAATAATTTATCTTGTTGTTCTTGGGCTATGCCGATTCCGCTATCAGTGACCGCAAATAATACTAGCGCCTGAGCTTCATCGAGTTGTTGCAGGCTAATGTTGAGAGTTACTTCACCTTGGTTGGTAAATTTGATGGCATTACCTAGCAAATTAATGAGTACTTGTCTTATTCGGACGTTATCACCTATAAGATATTCAGGTACATTGTTTGCAACGTTAATTGTGAGGTTTAAATCTTTGTTGTTTGCAGAGTTAATAAATAGGTTATATAAGGTGTTTTGCAGGTCATCCAAGCTGAAAGGGCTCAGATTAAGTTGCATTTTTCCAGCTTCGAGTTTAGATAAATCTAAAATGTCATTCAATATAATTAAAAGTTTATTGGATGCGGTGTTGATGTTTTTTAAAAAATCGCCCACTTTTTTGGGCATATCATGAAGTAAAGCGAGCTCTGAAAAACCAATGATCGCAGCCATGGGAGTGCGAATTTCATGAGACATATTAGCTAAAAACTGCGACTTGGTTTTAGCTAAGTTTTCAGCGCGTTCTTTAGCGGCAAGCAGAAGTGAGTCCTTTTGTTTGCGTTCGGTGATGTCCATAAAACTAACAACGCTGCCGATGATTTTTTCGTCCTGAATAATCGGATGTGCTTGGTATTGCACCGGGAAGCAAGTGCCATCCTTACGCCAGAAAACTTCTGACTCTATTAACGAATTTGATTCTCCCTGCAAAGCTTTGTAAATAGGGCAGTGCTCAACTTTATAGTCTGTGCCATCTGCATGAGCGTAATGAATGAGTTGGTGGTTATTTTTTCCTAGTACTTCTTGTTGTGATTCATAACCCAGCATGTTTAAGGCTGAGGCGTTGATAAATACACATTTGCCATCAACACTAATTCCAAAGATGCCTTCGCCAGTTGCGTTGAGTATTGAGTTTAATCGCTCATGGAGGCTCTCAGTTTCATGCATTAGTGACAAGGTTTGTGCATGTTGCTGCTGGATTTCTTTGGTGCTTTCGTTGATCATTTGCTGTAGCCATCGGGTACGCCCTGAGGCTAACAGTGAAATGAGCGTGACTAGGCTGGTCAATAATAAACCTAGTGACATCACTAACCTTACATGACCTGAATAATGTGTGGCAAAGTAATTTTGATTAGGTACGATTTCAAATTTCCAGACTCGACCTCCAAGACTAATATCTACGCTGCTGCTTAACGTTTTTTGAGCACTGTACCAAGCTTGTTCTTGTATGACTAAAGGCTCAGGAAATGACTCATCACTGCTATACAACAATTGTTCCATTGCTGGCGCCGTGCTGTCGAGCAAGCGATAAGATAAGCCTAGGGTGTTTGACTGTTTAAGTGCAGAAGTAATCACATTATCAGTTCTGATGATGCCAACGACGTAACCCAAAATAGCTAAGCGTTTTTCTTCTAGGCTGTTTTGAGCAAGACTCTTAGAATAAAGTGGCATCAAAGCGAGTACGCTATATTGACTTTTATCTTGTACGAGCTTGATTCTAGGAGTAATGGTCAGTTCACCACTATCAGTGGCAATATTGATCGCTGCTAGTCGTGTTGGATTTGATGAAATATCATAACCTAGAGCTTTTTCATTACCCTTAAAAGGTTCTGTATAGGTCACAACAACATAGCTAGCTTTATCCTTGGCGCGCACGGCTTGGCGATTAGCATCTAATTCGAATATCTGAAAGTTAGGAAAGCCTTGCTGTTGGATTTTTTTTTCGAAGTCTGCTCGCTCAGCGTTATGAATCAAAGGATCCCAGCTCATAGACTGAATGTCTTGATAATCTTTTAATAAGTCTTCAGTAAAAAGCTTAAATTCTTCTCTGTTAACTTCATTCGAGTGTAAAAAGAAGCTTTTGAGTGCGCCTAAAATATGGACATCATTATCAATAGCTATTTTTAGTGAATTATTAAGATCTTTAATATGTTGCTCAAACTCTAACTGTATACGCTGATTACTGGATTGCGCTTCATAAATAACAGCCAGTGTTGTGAGTGCAAACATTGAAAGGATGGGCAGGGTAATAGCCAATTGTCGATGACGCCAATCATCGGTATTTTTTTGTA
This sequence comes from uncultured Methylococcaceae bacterium, assembly GCA_903934035.1. Lineage (GTDB taxonomy): Bacteria > Pseudomonadota > Gammaproteobacteria > Methylococcales > Methylomonadaceae > Methylobacter_C. The sequence continues at coordinate 1,065 of CAIZMK010000113.1, read as the reverse complement.
ACCAAGCCAGGGTTAATGGTGTAAAAATAATCAGACCTAACATATCGCCAGTCCACCATGTTAGCCAATTGTTTAAGGCGTTAAGCAGAGGAATTTTGTCGGTGCTGATTAGCAGTGATACGGATAAAGTTGAATTGATCAGCGTGCTTAATACGCCAGCATAAAACAGAAACCAAAAGATCTCTTTTTTACGCATAAGAGCGTTAGGAAAGCTAGCATAACGCTTCAGAAAATAAGCGCCAGCCAGAGCTTGCAAGGTAGCTCCACTGCTAATGGCTAGTGTTATTAATAAGGTACTAAAATCTCCTGATTCAAAGCTTGCAACTAGGGGGTTAAGACCATTAATAAGAAATGCCCCTAGCAGGATGCCCGGCCAAACGCGCTTGCCATGTATTAAAACGCCAGCTAAGGCTATGCCAGCAGGAGGCCAAATAGGTGAGGCATAATGGCCTAGCATGATAGTCAGTGCATTACCCAGTTTTCCTGCTATCAGGTAAGCTACTGCCATTGCAATGATAGCTAACAATGTAGAATAGGTGCCGCCCGGCTTTTTAAAATATTCAGATGATGGATTTAGAGTACTTTGTAAATCTGAGGATATTGTCATAGCAGGATTTCAAGTATTGGAATTGGGCCAAGGTAGCCTAAATCATATTACAATTAACGCAGAGTTTATCATTTAAGCTAAAGTCATTGCTATAAGGGTTGTACTATTTGGGCGCACTATGGCAAGTAACGCCTATCCTGCTAGGGTGTGATTAAAAGTGAGGAGAATCAATAGCAATCTTAGGTTATTAAAAAATTAATATTTTTATAGGATATTACGCAGTAACGTTGTTATGCTCTCGTTTGTCGCGCCGAGCACCGCAGGTTTTGTCGGGATTAGCCCTCGACAAAACCGAGGAGCGCAGGAAGAAGCGACAATCGAGCCGCCTTTTCTTTGGATACTTTCTTTTGGCGGAGCAATAGAAAGTATCTCGCCATCGGGTGCGATTACCCGATTGAATAAACCATCGCGATAGCGATCTCATTTTAATGTTGAGTTTCAGAGGTGTTTATTACGGT
>CAIZMK010000112.1 GCA_903934035.1 uncultured Methylococcaceae bacterium | reverse complement strand
TGAAATATTCGATTACTGGGCGAATCTGTCGCCCCTACAAAAGCAAACTGAACTCAACTAATTGTGGGTAATAACACAGTACAAGGAAAGTGCAAAAACTTTTGCAACGATCAATAGGTTTTGAATATAACATAACAAAATTGTTGCCTTTACATCAATCTTCATTAATACGTCCTAATCTGTCGTAAATAGGGTATAAACTGCCATAAATTTCAATTTTATCTATGGCTAATGAGGATAGACAGTATGAAAATCACGCTAGGACTGGGTTTAGATGGGCTTAAACCTAAAATATCGCCTTCGACTATCGGTGTAAAAGAGGTAGGTCCTATGGGCTTACTGGCTATACTTGAAACCCAATGCGGCATAGCGCCGGTGGTCGATTCTCCTACAACGCGTATTATTCAATATCTGGCTTGCCTTAAGGCCTGTGATCATCCAAAGCGCTTTTATCATGGCTCTTTTACGGTGGATCAATTTAATGTCGCCAAGACGTTACTTAACTGGCGTGATAATTGGTATGAAAGTGGTTGGCAGGGCGAGTTTACTGAGGCAGTCTCTGGACGGTTACAAGACATGGCGGCTGTGGAGCTCGTTGCACAGGAAAAAGTCAGTTTTGGGTTTGGGCAGCGACAACAAGCGCTACTTAAAACACTAAAGACTCAAAAAACTCAAATCAAACACATTGTTTTAGTCGATCCTCTTACTGATTTCACCCCATTGTGGCAACAGATACTGAGCAACTTTACATTGATTGAGCAGCCTATCTTGTTAGCGCCTACTGAATCAGATACCGACCTGAGTCGTGTGCAATCAACATTGGCAAAACTGGCCACAGAAAGCTTAGCAAAAGATGAAAAAGGTTCGATAACCAAAGTTAAGCTTAAAGGCGATAACAGTTTTGTCGTGCTTAAAGCACGCTCCAGAGCTAACTCTGCACGTTTGATCAGTCAATGGTTAGCGACACAAGATTTAGAACAACCCCAAAATACCATCGCTTTGTTAAGCGGTAGTGAAGGCACTGAATTAGATGATGCTTTGGCTGCCGTTGATTTACCTCGCTTAGGTTTTGTGAAGACTTCGCCTTGGCGTCCGGTATTACAAGTATTATCGATTGCACTGGAGTTATTATGGGAGCCATTGAACCCGCAAGTATTGTTACAGTTGTTAATGCATCCTATGGGTTTTTTACCGGGTAGAATTCGTTATCCCTTAGCTAAAGTTGTCGCTGATGCACCAGGGATTGGTGGTGAGCAATGGCAACAGACCTTAAGCAGTTTGCTAGAAAAAGAAAAAACGCGTGATGATTATAGTGCAGAACGCTATCAACAATTAGAAGCAGATTTACAGTATTGGTTTGCTAGCGAGCGGTATACGCCAGAACAAGGGCTGCCTTTAGATATTGCCAAGCAACGTATCATGAAAGTGCAAACGTGGTTGGCACAAAAGCAATCATTTGAGAGTAATGAGGCCATGCGCTCATTGCTTGGAGCCGCACATAGCCAAGCTAGTGAGCTTAATAGTGCCTTAACAACCTTATTGGCTGATGGCGAAAAGACCACACAATCTGAACAACTGCGTTATTTATTGGATCAATTAACCGGTGCAGGAACGGGTATTGTTGATCAATTCTCAGAAGTTATTCCTAATCAACCTAAGTGTTTAGTGGCTGCCAATCAACCTTACAGCTTTATTGAGCCTGTTAATACCGTAGTGTGGTGGGATTTACAAACCACCTCTTCATCTGCTAACTATCCGTGGTCAAAGCAAGAATTAGCTCAATTAAAAGATCATGGCGTCTTGTTAGCTAATCTTGATCAGCAATTGCAAAGACAAGCGCTAAGCTGGCTAAAACCCATTAATGCTGCTCAACAACGCTTGGTGATGGTATTGCATGATAGCCATGAAGCTCATCATCCTTTATGGGATCAAATCAGTAGTTGTCTTGAGCATTGGCAAGAGCACCGTGTAGAGGATTTGGTCTTGGATGCTCAGGCTATTAGTGCTTTTAATCAATTGCTCACGGTTCAAAGCCCCTATACACCGTTGCCTAGTTTAAGGCGCACTTGGCAATTAGAAACCGGTACCGCATTAGGCGCACGCGAGCAGGAATCTTATTCCAGTCTGGAAAATTTCTTTTACAGTCCTTATCAGTGGGTGCTGCAATACAAAGCTGATCTAAGAGCAGGGACTTTACAGTCGTTGAGTGACGGTAATTTATTAAAAGGTAAAGTTGTGCATCATTTGTATGAACGATTTTTTAATGACAACAGTTCGGTGTTGACGGCTGACTACGACAAAGCCGCTGTAGATCAGTGGTTTGATAAAGCCATCAAAACCTTATTGCTAGAAGAGGGTGCTGTGCTTTTACAGCCAGGTCGTTTAGTAGAAAAAGAGCAGTTTATTAGCACTACACGTAAGTCTTTGCACGCTTTAATACAGCAACTCAGAGCGGCAAAAGTGATCGCTGTCGATATGGAACAAAAGCAGGAAGCCTTGTTTTTTGGCGGTAATCTGAGTGGCTATATTGATATGAAAGTCACTAATGATCAAGGCATCGCTGCCGTGATCGATATTAAATGGGGCGGTGCGAAATATCGTAAAGCCAGTTTAAAAGATAACAAGCATCTGCAATTGGTCACTTACTCTTATATGGGTCATAAAAACACCGCAACACAACAATGGCCAGCCGTTGCTTATTTTATTATTGATGGAGGCGGCGCTATGTTGGCACAAAATACTGAATACTTTCCAGAGGCGACTGTCGTTAAACCCGTGACTGAAGAAAATCATGCCGTGATCTGGCAAAAGATGAAAGAAACTTGGTTATGGCGACGCAAACAATTAGATAGTGGTTTGATAGAAGTGACGGTAACAGGCACGGAAGTGGATGACGATTTATTGCCTGATGAAAGTGCATTGTCTATTCCAGAGAGTAGTGACCGTTTTAACGATTACAAAGTATTAACCGGATGGAGTGTTTAGTGATGATGGAACATATTACTTTTATTAGTGCGGGTGCTGGCAGCGGCAAAACTTTTCGTTTAGCCAGTGATCTTGAAAAAATACTGACCAGTGAGCAGGCAGCAAAACCATCAGGTGTTATAGGCACTACGTTTACCAAGTTAGCGGCGGGCGAATTGCGTGAACGAGTTAGGCAACGCTTAAACGAACGTGGCTATACCCAGATTGCCAACCAAATGAACCAAGCTCTATTGGGGACGGTTAATGGTGTCTGTGGACAGTTGTTAACGCGCTTTGCTTTTGAAGCCGGTTTATCTCCTAACTTGAAGGTTATTGAAGAATCCGAAGCTAATCATTTATTTAGCTTAGCAATTGAACAGGTATTAACCGTAGCAGCCGTTCAAGACATGAATGCCTTAGCTTATCGTTTAGGACAAGAAGATTGGAAGGCGGTGATTAAGGCGATTGTTAGCACGGCCAGAGCTAATAATCAGAATGCTGAACAAATCAAAGTCTGTGGCGTGAGTAGCGCAGATTCTTTGTTAGCGTTTTTCCCTAAGCCTGCGACTAAAGATTTGGATATTGACTTACAAAAAGCCGTTACGAATGCCATTAGCTTCATTAAAGCAAGTGAAGACACCACTATTGGTACGTTGAAATATTTGGAGCTACTTGAAGATCTGCTTGCCTCCATTGGAAATAAAAATCTTGCTTGGTCAAGCTGGGTTAAGTTGTCAAAAGAAGCCACCACCAAAAAGAGTTTGGCGGCCTCTGATGCTGTGCAATATGTAGCAGCTGATTTTGAAGGGCACCCCCGATTACATGCGGATATCCGCTCTTACTGTGAACAGATTTTTAACATCGCCGCCTTGTCTTTGGAGCAGTTTCAAATCTATAAAAAAACTCGCGGCCTTATTGATTTTACCGATCAGGAACAGTTACTTTATGAGGCGCTCGGCAATCCTCTGGTAGAAGAGGTTTTAAGTGACGAACTAGATTTGTTGATGGTCGATGAGTTTCAAGATACTAGCCCTATGCAATTGGCGCTGTTCTTACGCTTGGCAAAGCTAGCTAAAAAAGTCATTTGGGTCGGTGATGTTAAACAGGCTATTTATGGCTTTAGAGGTTCTGATCCTGAGTTGATGCAGGCTGTCCTTAAGCATTTAGAAAGCAACGGTGGCAAAACTGAGGTTTTAGACACCTCTTGGCGTTCAAGACCGGAGTTGGTTCATTATGTGAATGAAATCTTTGTGCCGGCTTTTGCTAATACTTTAGAAGCAAATCGTGTAGCCCTTAATCCAAAAGATAATTCGAAAGAACTAGACCAAACTGCTGTTGAACATTGGCAGTTAATAGGCAGGAGTATAAAAGACCGCTCTTTGGCTTTAGCAAAAGGGCTACAAGAGCTTATCGATAGCGGCTATCAATTAGAAGATAAAAACACCGAGCAGCTTAGAACGGCACATTACGGCGATGTGGCAATTTTATGCCGAACACATAGCCATCTTACTGAAATGGCGACAGCGCTATCAGGATTTAATATCCCCGTTAGTCGCAGTCAAACAGGCTTATTACAAACACCTGAAGCGGCTTTGGTGTTAGCGGCTATGCGTTATTTGGTCGATGCCTCTGATACCTTGGCAACGGCTGAGCTAATATGTCTAACCCAAGGTAATGCGCCTGAGGTTTGGTTGCAATCACGTTTGGATTATATCGCTAGCGAAGAAAAGTTAGCCGCTTGGGGTGATGATGTGCTTCTGCTCAAAAACCTCGCGGAACAAAGAACAAGGATACATTCATTAACGCCCTCGGAAGTGATCAATCAGGCAATACACTCGGCCGATATTCGACGTATTATCTTGAGCTGGCAAACTGATGTTGATCAGGCTAGGCAGCGTTTATTGAACATCGAGCAATTACTTGATTTTGCCGTTTCTTATGAGAATCTTTGTGGCAATGAAGGTAATGTGGCCACGGTAACGGGTTTGATTTTATGGTTAAATCAATTAGCTCAAGAAGAAGATGATTTACAAGCTCCCAATACGCAGACTAAAGCTGTGCAATTGCTAACGCATCATGGTGCTAAAGGCTTGGAATGGCCTATTGTTATAGCCTTAGATTTGGAAGCTTCAGTTAATAGTAATTTATGGGGTTTATCGGTTAAGTCTGATAATACGGCCTTGGATATCACCCAGCCTTTAAAAGACCGAACCTTGCAATACTGGCTTTGGCCTTTTGGCAAACAAGTCAATGGCACTAAGGTCAAGGAGTTGATTGAGCAATCAGTTTAAGGAGAAATTGAACAATTTCGCGCACAAGAAGAAGCTAAAAGACTGCTTTATGTCAGCCTGACTCGCCCAAGAGATTGTTTGATTATTCCGCTAAAAGATACCAAAGGTGAATGGCTTAATAGCTTAAATGCCGAGTGGATGCTACCCACGACTGAAGAAGATAAAGTGCTGACCTTACCGGTAAGTAATTTAAAAATACCCGTGGCTTTTAAAATACTGCAACAAGATGGTGATCCTGATGGAGTTGCAACAACGACTCAGCAACCCCATTGGTTTGCACCTATAACGCAAACGGCTGAAAAACTTCCTGCTAAACGCTCTCCGTCAGCAGAACCAGCCTTGGTTAATGCTAGTATTGGAAAGGCTCTGATCTTAGGTGAACGTATTAGTTTGCAAGGCACACCTAAAATGGCGCATCTGGGTGCGGCTATACATGCCTTAATTGCAACGCAGTTTATTAATGATGCTGTTGAGCCAAAACTCTTAGCCGAAAAGGTGCTAACGAGTTATGCCGTAACAGAGCATATCAGTGTCGACGATGCCTTAAGTTGCGTTACGCGTTTTAAGAGTTTTATTGACCATGAGCTTAAAGCTATATCAACTCAAGTTGAATACCCAATTGAGTATCAACTGCCAAATGGTCAAACTGCCAGTGGATGGATTGATGCTTTAGTCGAAACCGAACAGGGTTATATCATCGTTGATCATAAATCAAACCCACAATCTAGCGCGTCGCAACAGGAAATAGCATTGAAATATTCTGGTCAATTAGCGCTTTATAAAGCTGCAGTAGAAGCAGCAACTAATAAGCCAGTGCTAGGGTGTTGGATACATTTTGCAATAACGAGTGGGGCTGTGAGTATTGAGTTTTAAAAAGTATAGGCTTGTTAGCGCAGCTGAATAATTGACTGCGCTTTAACGTTTTCTTGCCAAGCCGCAAACTCTAGAGGCTTAAAGCCAAAACGAACCACATTACCAGCGTGCAGATGTTGAAACTCTGCAATGACTAACTGAATAAACCGCTCTCGATCTTCCTCAAGCACTGTTTCTGGCATTAGTTGATCAACATTGCTCACCTCAGCTGATTTACACGTTCTGATAATGCTTGCAGTGATAGTTTCGTTAGAAACGTCGGACTGATCAATATTCATGACTAAATATTCAATGGTCATTAATAACTTCAATAATTAAATAGGTCGTTATTTGTCGCAACACTGAGAAATAATAACCATGTTTTAAATAAAAGCCCTATAACAATTATTTAAGACAATATCAATTTGAAACTGAATCTGTGTAATCACGCAATGTGATTAGATTTAGTACATTGATATCGTTAATAACTTTAGGAGAGATACAAATGCGTTCAAATATACAATTTACTATACAAGCTACCGAAGATGGCAAAGAGGTTTTTACGGCTCCTTTATCTTATGATGCCCTCGCAGACATCGTTAGTAACTATCCAGACCATGATGACAGCAATGACTTTTTTCTACTAGCAGCAAGATATCCCGCTGCCACTGTGCGTGAAAATTTAGCTTATAAAAATCATTTAAGCGCAGAAGTGTTAGATATTTTAATAAAAGATAGCTCAGTGTCTGTATTGCGAAATTTAGTTAGATCCGATGCCTTTAGAGAATATGCAAGTCATGAACTGCTTGATAAATTTATCAATTTAGATATAGAAATGGCGCAATCGATTGCCAGTTATGTTGAAACATTTCAAGAGGCTGATGCTGTCAAATTAGCCAACTTGCTAGCTCTTCATGAAGATCCTTCTGTCGTTGCTAGTTTAGCTGATAATTACAGAACGCCTAAAAAGATACTTAAGAAATTATTGATGCACACTGATCCACATGTTGTACAGCTAGCAAAATCTAGGTTGGAAAATTTGTAAGCTAAGGATTGCAGTGATAACTGGTAGGGGCGTATTGCATACGCCCTTAAATATAATCTACCAATTCCAGACGCTGCTCCTGTGCCGGAAACGCCACCACGCGCTACGCTAGGGTGGTCTTATTCCGGCCTACAGCTACTACAGTTTTGTACTTCGATAAATGGGTGTATGCAATACATCCCTAGGATAGGTGTCGTGGATTGTCACTTTCTGTATTACAAGTGAGATAAATGAGCTTTTGTAGAGGAGACACATTCGCCCAGTGTCGATATAATCACCCTAGTCATAGGTTAATGATGGCTATTTTAAAACACTAATTGTAGAGTCATCTATGTATAAAAATCTAAACACCTACCTTTATTCTCCCTCAGATTTAGTTTTATTTGAACGCTCAGCCTTTGCCTCTTGGATGGCACGTCTATTCTTAGATAAGCCAGAACAACTAGCCGGCATAGAAAAAGATCAAGATAAAATGATGGATTTGTTAGCCGGTAAAGGCTTACAACATGAGGATGATTATCTTGAAAAATTCAAACACGATTTAGGTGTAGATAATGTCTGCAAAATAAGTGATGACAAAGAAACCAGAGCAGCAGAAACCTTAAAAGCCATGCAAGCCGGTTATCAAGTGATCTTTCAAGCGTATTTAGAGCGTGATAACTTTGCTGGTTCTGCTGATTTCTTGATTAAAAAAGCCGGTGATTCAAACTTAGGCGATTATTACTACGAGGCCTGGGATACCAAGCTCTCGTTATCCACTAAAACCTATTTTATTATCCAACTCTGTTGCTATAGCTGGATGCTTGAAGCCGCTCAAGGCAAAGTGCCAGAGCATGCCGTGGTGGTGCTCGGCAATAAAAAACAAGAAACTTACCGCTTAGCGGCCTACTACCCTTATTTTCTAAACGTAAAGACTCAATTCTTAAAAGCACAAGCTGCCTTTCAAAGTGATTGGGCTATGATGCCTGATTTAGCCTTATGCAGTGATTATGGCGTTTGGAGTAGTTTTGCTAAACAACAATTAGAACAATCCGACAGCTTGGCTTTAGTCGCCAATATCCGTAAGTCGCAGATTAAAAAATTACAAGACATCGGCGTAAGCACCTTAAGTGATTTAGCCGTTATTGAACAAACCGACATCAAAGGCATTGCCTCTGACAGCTTAACCAAACTCAAAGCCCAAGCCGCAATTCAACTCGCCTCCAGAGGCCAAGATAAGCCATTGTTTAAAGTGCTTAACGCTAATGATGGTAAAGGCTTATCGGGCTTGCCGCCCAAATCCAAGCTAGATATTTATTTTGATATTGAAGGTCATCCCTTAGTAACAGGTGGCTTGGAATATTTATGGGGCGTGAGTTATGAAGATAAAAACGCCGCGCAAGGCAAAGATTATGCCTTTAAAGATTGGTGGGCACATGATCAAAACCAAGAAAAGCTAGCCTTTGAAGGCTTTATTGATTGGTCATATCAACGCTGGCAACAAGATCCTACGCTACATATTTATCACTATGCGAGCTATGAAATTACCGCCATCAACAAAATGGTTAACCGCTACCAAACCAGAAAAGACCAAGTTGCAGAATTACTGGCAAATCATGTCTTTGTGGATTTATATAAAGTCGTAAAAAGCGGGCTATTAATTGGTGAGCCCAATTATTCGATTAAAAGTGTAGAGCATCTTTATCGCGGCAAGCGCATTACAGAGGTTGCTAATGGGGGCGATTCCATCGTTTTTTATGAAAACTGGCATAGCAATGGCGGTTTAGAAAACTGGAATGAGCAAGCGCATGGCTATCAGAGTTGGCAGGCGAATCCTGAGCAATTTGATTGGCAAGCTTGGACAACCTTACAAGAAATTCGCTCTTATAATATTGATGATTGTGAATCGACCTTAGAACTTGTGGTTTGGCTGCGAGAGCAACAAGCAAACAATAATATCTGTTTTAATGCTGGCGAAGTTGTCCCTAAAGAGGAACTAGAGAAAACCGATAAACAACTAGAAAACGAACAAAAACGCCAGGCACTCATTCAACGCCAACAAGCGTTGCTTGATCAGTTTGAATCAGATGCTGATTTAAAAGCAGACAAACAGGCAGAATTATTGGTATCGCTACTCCACTTTTATGATCGTGAACGTAAACCTAAAAACTTTACTTATATCAAACGTGAGAACAAACCTAATGATGAGCTGTTTGAAGATGACACCGTAGTTTTTGATCTTAGCCTGATCAGCCAAGAAGAAAAAGATGGCAAGATCAATTGCATCGCTCGGTTTAAAAACGACCAGCCGCTACGTACCGATAAGCTAAGCACAGCGACCATCAAAGACAGCAAAGCAAAAGTCAGTAAGATCACAATAGACGAGATTGATGATGACTATAGTCAAATCAATTTTGTGCTTAATGCTGACCAACAAGACGCATTACAAAAATTGCCGCTAAGCTTGTTTGCTGATGAACCCCTCATTCTTACCAACACCTTAGAAAATAGACTCTGCGACATTACCGAAGCTTATTTTGAAACCCGGCTATTGCCCAAGTTATTAGCCACCCTTATCAACCAAGCTAAGCCACGCTTTACTGGGCAACACTCGCCGCTACCCATTTCACGCCATCAATACCCTGATAATGACGATTATCTGTCCGCTATTATTCGTGCCGTTAAAGCCATGGATGAAACTTGTTTGTGTATTCAAGGCCCACCGGGTGCTGGCAAAACCTATACGGCTGAAAAAGTGATTACGCAACTCATCAAGGACGGTTGTCGCGTAGGCATTATGTCGAATAGTCATGCCGCCATCATGAATTTATTAAAACCCGTAGCAGAAGCATCACCTGATATTCCTATGGCTAAAGTCGGTGGCTTTGATACCCAAGCCTTGTTTTTAGAAAAGTACCCTAGCGAAGCTTATCCTAATCTCGTTTATCGAGGCTCTATGAGCTTTACTAATAAGCTACCCTACGAAATTTTAAATGTAGTGGGTGCCACCGTTTATGCTTTTGCTAAAGACAGGGCTTATGAAGCACCTTTAGACTATCTATTTGTTGATGAAGCCAGCCAAGTCGCCTTGGCTAATTTACTGGCGGTATCGGGCGCTGCCAAAAACATCATCTTAATGGGCGATCAAATGCAATTAGAGCAACCCATACAAGGCTCACATCCTGGTCTATCGGGTAATTCTGCTTTAGAGTTTATGTTAATGGAACATGCCGTAATTCCTGAAGATAAAGGCATCTTTCTGGAACGCACTTACCGTATGCATCCAGAGGTGTGCGCACCGCTGTCTGAAATAGTCTACGAAGGTAAATTACAAGCTGATGCCGATAACAGCAAGCAAACCATCACCCTCCCTAAACCCAGTTTGATTAGCAAAGCCCATGGCATCTTATCTGTTAGCGTGCAGCATGAAGGCAACAGCCAAAGCAGTGTAGAAGAAGTGCAACTAGTGCAACAACTGATCGCTGAACTTAAAACTGGCACTTTTACCAATAAAAACGGCCAACAAAACCCCATCACCGATGCCGACATACTGGTAATTGCCCCTTACAACATGCAGGTCAATCTACTTAAAGAAAAGCTCGGCAGCACTTTAAAAATAGGCACCATCGATAAGTTTCAAGGCCAAGAAGCGCCGGTGGTTATTATTTCTATGGCCATCAGCGATATAGCAGAATCCCTCAGAGGCTTAGATTTTGTCTTGGATATTAATCGACTCAATGTCGCTGTTTCACGCGCACAAGCCTTAGCGATAATTGTGGCAAATGAAGGCTTGGAACAGTGCAAGGTGAATAGCTTGGCGCAGATGGCTAAGGTTGGGTTGTTTTGTAGATTGAAAACATAATAACAAATATATATTTTATTTTTAGGATAATCGATGAATATAGAGCAATTGCAGAGTTTTTTTAAAAAAGTTTATGAAGAACCAGATGGCGAATATTTACAATGCCTTCTATACCCTGTTTTTGAAGCTTTAGTTAATGAGGATTTAGTTAATGAAGATGGCTGGGTGTATAGAGATGACATTATCTCGTTTATAAATAAAAAATATAATTTTAAGGAGGGTGATTGGAAACGCAAAGGATTAAGGTTTGATCATCTATTTTCTCAAAGATTTGGTAAAGGGGTTCAGAATGATTTTTTAAATGAACTTGTTGCGCATGATGGCGTTAATGCAGGTGATGAAAAAACAAAATACAAGTTAAAAGATGTTGAGCTTATACGCAAATTCGTAGATAGTGGCTTTTGTAGACCTGAATCCATCAAAGAGCATATGGATAATAGAATTAGATATCTACGTCAAAATAAAATACTTTCAGATGATGAATTAAGAAATGTCGCTATTTCTTCTGCAAAAAAAATTAAAGAAAATGAAGGTCTTAGAAACGGTTGGCTGAAAGGTTTAAGTGAGCATATTAAAAAATATAGCGCACCAGATTTCGATCTAACAAATCAAGATACATTAAATGATCTTTTTAATTCTGAGGCAGTATGCGCAACCGGACAAGCTAATTCGTTCCCTATAGAAAATGCACTAAACGATGAAGAATTTCGAAAACTTTTTTCAGAAAAAATAAATAACTTAAAAGCTAAAGATCATAAATATTTGGACGATTATAAGAAATTATATGATGAATTAATTGAAGAATTAAAGCAGAGATGTGGTTCTAAGCCTCTATTAAAGCTCAGTCGGGCTTTATGTGCATTATTTCCTGAACATTTCAGTGTTATTGGTAATATAAAAACACTTAAGCATTTGCATGACTCAATATTTGATGATAAAAGTGAACATCCAGTTGAAATGCATTTCAAGGTGTTTAATAAATTAAATAATTTATTAGGTGTCATTGATAAGAGTAATACCCAAGAGTTTGTTGAACGAATTTTATTACCATGGCAAATCCAAGAAGATTTATTTGGGGATTTTAGAGTAACAAGGCAAAATGAAAATAAGTATCCAAAAATATGGAAAATATCACATGGACAAGTAACTGATATTAGTGATGAAGATAATAAGCTTTTATTTGCAAATAATTTAGTGGCAGTAGGCTATAAAGATAGTAAACGTCAGCATCAAAGAAAATATTTTTTAAATATAAAATCAAATGACTATTTTTATTTAGTGAGGCGTTCAGAAATCATTCTTCTTGGTCAATTAGAAGATGAGAGTAAAGAAGTTGATGAGCAAGGTAAGCTTGATTTTGATGGTATATCAATTCAGCTTAATGAAAATATGAGTGGGTGGGTATGTCGTAAAATTAAAGCCGAAGTAAATTTAACAGGTGATTGTGAACCTACTCGAGTAGTGGGTCGTAAATATGAACTACCTTTTGAAGCAAGTAAAATAGAGAAAGACTGTCCAATTAAATTGATGAAATTTATGCCTAGTGGAAGATCTACAGTGCATGCAGTAGAAAATAAATACTTAGAATCTTTCACAAAATATATATTAAAACCAGTTTTTAATCTCAGTCTTGAAAATTTATCTATCACCCCTTCATCCGATAATACTCCATATGTCGCTGCACATCCAAAAGGTAATAAAATGCATTATCCAAAAAATAAAATACTGTTTGGACCTCCTGGTACAGGCAAGACTTACAACACAGTCAATAAAGCTATCGAAATTGCAAATCCAGAATTTAATTTAGATCAGCCAAGAAAAGAAATAAAGTCTGAATTCGATCGGCTGATGAATGAAGGTCAAATTGTATTTACTACTTTTCATCAAAGTATGTGTTATGAAGATTTTATCGAGGGCATAAAACCGGAGACTACGCCTGATGATAAAAGAGTCATCTATGAAGTTAAACCGGGTATTTTCAAAAATTTATGTCAGGCGGCAACAACACCTAATTTGATAGGTTTTAATGCTGGGTATGAACAGTTAATAAAGGACTTGTCTGAGATTGAAGCTGCTGACAGAGATACTACAGAAGTTAAAACGATAGAGATCAAAACACCAACAGGTAAACCATTTTCAATTTCATTAAATTCAAATAATAATCTTTCGCTTCATACTGGCCCAAACAAAATTAAGCAAGGTACTTTAACTAGGGAGAATATACAGGCCCAAATTAACGGTGACGTTAAATTCATTGGTTGGAATGGTTACTTTGAAGGTGTATGTAACTATTTAAAAGAAAACTATAACTATTCATCAACTTCAGAAAATACTGCAAAAAATTTCGTACTTATAATTGACGAGATCAATCGTGGCAATATTTCCCAGATTTTTGGTGAGTTAATTACTTTAATTGAAAAAGACAAACGAGCAGGTTGTGATGAAGAGTTGGAAGTTACATTACCTTATTCTAAAGAACCTTTTAAGGTTC
>CAIZMK010000111.1 GCA_903934035.1 uncultured Methylococcaceae bacterium | reverse complement strand
ATCGCCAATGGTTAGAGTCGGTTATTAATGGTCGTGGGTCTTTTGCTTATTCAGAGTTGGTCTTGAGTGGTTTTTTACGTATTGTCACTCACCCTAAAATATTTGAGATGCCTTCATCTTTATCAAGTGCCCTTTGTTTTATTCAACAAATAAGAGCCTTACCTAATGCTGTCTGTCTTGCTCCTGGCTCATTGCATTGGCAAATTTTTCTGGAATTTATGGAGCAGATTAACGCGACAGGTAATGATATACCCGATGCCTATCATGCGGCTTTGGCAATGGAATGGGGCTGTGAATGGGTGACTACGGACAAGGGATTTAAGCGCTTTAAATGCTTAAAAGTAAGACATCCTTTAACCTTGTTAAATAACTAATGCCCAGAAAACCACGATTTTATCAACCCGGCTTGCCTGTCCATGCCTTTCAGCGCGGACATAATAAGCAACCTGTTTTTTTTGAGGATGAGGATTATTTAGTTTATTTACGCTTACTGAAGGAGTCGGCGGAGGCTTGTGGTTGTGTGATTCATGCCTATGTTTTGATGACTAATCATGTGCATTTATTAGTCACGCCTGAAAGCACAACGGCAATGAGTACCTTGTTTCAAAGTATTGGTCGGCATTTTGTACCGTATATCAATAAAACCTATCAGCGCAGCGGTGGTTTGTGGGAAGGAAGGCATAAGGGCAATATTATTGAATCCGAAGCCTATTTTTTAAGTTGTATGCGTTATATCGAGATGAATCCAGTTAGAGCGGGCATGGTCGATCATCCTGCTAAGTACCGTTGGTCGAGTTATGCTTCGAATGCACTCGGTGTTGATAATTCGATTATTCAGCTTCATGAGCAATATTTGGCGCTAAGCACTAAGCCTGAAGATCGGCGGACAGCGTATTGTAGCTTCTTTGCAATAGAAACCGATGCCGAAGAGTTGGATATGATTCGTGCTACTTTGTACTCAGGCACGCCACTGGGCAATGAGTGTTTTAAAAAAAAGATTGAAGTCATGACGGGTTGTAAAGTGGGTGTCATTAAGCCAGGTCGACCAGTAATGGTACAGTAAAGCTCTTGGGTGTTATCGTAAAAACAATAGGGGACAGACGTTCCCAGTAACAACAATTTAGCTAGCGGGTTAAAGTCCCGCCCAAGGAGTTGTCCATACGCCTTGGGGCACACCGCAAGGTGGTGTTATCTCACCGTTGCTATCAAATCTCTATTTACACCTATTGGATCGTATCTGGCTGCGTCATGAATTGGCACGAAAACTACAGGCAAAGTTGATCAGATATGCTGATGACTTTGTGGTGATGTGTCGAAAAGATGTTGTCGCACCGTTGGCTACAATACGGAGCATACTGGAAAATCTAGAGCTTAGCCTCAATGAAAGCAAGACTAAAATCGTTGATGCCAACAAAGAAGAGTTCTACTTCCTAGGTTTCGCGCTGAAAGTAAAAGTCAGTTCGAAAGGCAAGCGTTATCCGCATGTTAATCCTAAAAAAGAAGCGGTGGAAAAGGTAAAGAATCGTATCAATGAAATAACGGCAAGGAATCAGGCATGGAGACCGATAAAAGAAGTAGTGCGCGACTTAAATCAAGTGCTGCGTGGATGGTCGGGTTACTTCCATTATCGAAATTCTTCGTTAGCCTTAAGCAAGGTCAAACGTCATGCAGAAGAACGGTTGAGAATCCATCTTCGTAAACGACACAAAGTAAGAACTTGGAAAGAAAGTATGCTTAGATTTCCTCGTCGCGTGTTGTATGAAGAATATGGGCTTTACAAAGTACCTATAGTAGCAGGCTGGAAAACAGCGCATGCCTTGATGTGAAGAACATCGGAAAGCCGTGTGTGGGAAAATCGCATGCACGGTTTGATGAGGGAGGGTTGGCGTAAGCCAGTCCTCTGCTCTACCATGGTTTACTAACCCATATCCAGTTTTTATGTTAAATAATAATCAAAGCCTTTAATTTGTTATACTACTTGCATATTAAAATTGGCTGGAGCTTGTTGTGGCGACAATTACATTTGATACATTGAAATTTGTTGAAAAACTTAGAGCTGGGGGTGTTCCGGAAGAACAGGCTAAAGCTGAGGCAGAAGCATTAGTGACTGCATTTTCTGAAGCAATGGATTCTCAGCCAGCTACAAAAACCGACATTAATCGATTGGAGCGTGAATTAATCGTTATTAAATGGATGGTTGGTTTGGTGCTGGGAGGAATTCTGACATTAATTCTTAAGGCATTTTTTCCAGTCTAAACCGTCAGCCCGAGTCAAGAGTAAAATGACTCAGCACATTTACTATAAATTACAACATCGATTCTTCGATAGCTTAGTTGCATTTACCGCTAGCATTGCTTCCCTTGGTATTGTCTTACCTGCACAGGCCAATGGCAACTTATCAGGTTACTCTCCATCCGATTATTTGACACTTACTGGAAACCCAAAGATCAGTGGTATTGAGTTTCGATTCTTTCCTAAGAATATTTTATCAGCCTTGGTTAACAACACTTGTCCCTCTGGAGTCGTATTTGAAGAATATCCTATTTGAAAGGGTTAAAACAGATTTTAGGAATAGAAAAATGTAAGCGCGTAGCGCCACCATCTTAAATATTTTTATGGTGCTGGTATCCTTTAAATTTTTCTGAGGATATAACATGGCATTAAACGAACGGCAGTTAGAACACATTAAAATATGGCAAGCAAGCGGTTTTTCGCAAACGGATTATTGCAAAAAATGGGCTGAATAAAAAAACGTTTTCAAGGTGGGTTTGCAATGACCAAGAGCTTTCCCAAGCGACAATCGCAAAAACGATAACATTGTGGAGAAGATCGTAGGGGCGTATTGCATACGCCCCTACGGTGTTTTTTATCGTTTCTACGCCGATAAGAAACTTGTGTAGATACCTATACCTTATTAGAGGGTGCAGCATGGCTGTTAGTACGATCACATTAAAAAGCGTTTGGTAACTATTACCAAGGCTCTTTGTTCAGATTAGACATCAAAATCAAAGCCTAAAGTAGTAGAGGTCTCTGTGATAAAGTGAATTAATTGCAAGGGATAATGCAGTTCTTTTTTGTATTATGACTATGTGGGCTGTGTTTTAATGGGTTTCGGCTGTCGAGACTGTGAAAGTATTATGATTTTAGTTTCCCCCTTTGTAAAAGGGGAACTGAGGGGGGGGGGTAAAATTATAGGCTACTAACATTTAATGATTATTTTTAATAGACCCAATCTGCCCTAGCCCCTCTTTGCTAAAGAGGGGAATTAATAAGAATACTTGCATAGTCTCTATCGCCTCTACCCATTTGACTATTGCCGCAGTGTTATTCATTTTGTTGTGGAGCAGTGAGCAAGCGCATGAAAATGTCAATTGTTATGTCTTTATGTTCAGCAGTTCCTGCAATAGGGTTTTCTTCAAGAAATGGACTGCGAATTATAGATTGTATAGCACGAAATCTTAAGCTAAGTTCATTTTCGCTGTAGTTATAAAATGTGCCGGTATTGTCCCGTTGGCTGGCCATTTTCCAGGGCTCTATTAATCTATCTACTTCGAGATTAACCAGTCCTGCTTTATCAGTACGCTTCAAAAATTGATTGAACAGAAACAGAAATGTTTTTCGTTGGATTTTTGTTACATCATGAACGCAACTATTAATCATATTATTGATTAACTCGCTTAAGGGTTGGTTTGCTGGATGCTTGTTAATAATTTCTTCTAGGTTTGAATATAATTCTTTTCTTTTTATTAAAAAGATATAAACAAAGAGGTCATCAAATTTTTTAAAATGATGAAATATCGTGCCTATTGCATAGCCAGAGTGTTTTGATAGTTTTCGTGTAGATATCTCTGCTATATCTTCGTTTTCAGCAAGCTGTTTCAACGATTCGATAATGTCATTTACCGCCTTTATAGATCTTTTTTGCTGGGGAGTTTTAAGTTCAAATTCTTTAAAATAATCCATTATTGTTATCCTTAATGCTTTTAATGTGAGATTGGTTTTTGATTAAATAATGGTTAATGTTTAGAAATAGTAAATAAGCTTCGTTTTTATAATAACTTGGGTATTACATTGATGAGTTGAATCTAATTTTAACAAATCGTCTTAAGTTCTATGGATCATATAATCCGATTATGTACTTAATTTAATGGGGATAGTTTACAGAGTACTTGAGTTTTAAGTAAATTCCTTTTACCATATAAATCGAACACTATTTCTTTTTTTCTATAGAGCATATAAGGTTAAATTAGTTTCATCAAGTGGTTAAGCATCAAAAAAAACCGAACGCTACACAACAAGCCTAAATCCATGCTTATTTAAATAATTGATTAGGGAAATCTTAGGTATATTCACGATAATTTAAAATCGTGACTCAATTTTTTGTGGTGTTTTTATCTAAAGGTGAATCTCTAATAATGGGTTTATCAGCCTATATATTAGTCTAAGTCATTGAAGTAATGAAAGACTCAATCAATAATTGAAATTAGAGATACTTTGATGCGCTTTATCCTCGAAAATAACATTAGCAAGCAAGCAAGCAAGCAAGCAAGCAAGCAAGCAAGCATTATGTCCACAATATTAAATTTT
>CAIZMK010000110.1 GCA_903934035.1 uncultured Methylococcaceae bacterium | reverse complement strand
TATTGATATTTAAAAATAATTTTTTAATAGATCAAATCTCCCCTAACCCCTCTTTGCTAAAGAGGGGAATAAAAAGAATACTTTCACAGTCTCATAAGTATCTACACAAATTTCTTATCGGCGTGGAAACGAAAAAACACCGTAGGGGCGTATTGCATAAGCCCAACATTGAAAGTCCAATGTTATAGAGCTTATTTTATAAGGGCGTATGCAATACGCCCCTACGATCTTCACCACAATGTTATCGTGCTAACAATTATTTATGTAGATAGCTATCTGCCCTAAATGGTTAGCCCTTATTCGCAAATAATACTAAGTGGAAAATGGCAACTGAAACAACTGCCTTTGCCAAGTTCACTTTTAATCTTTAACTGAGCATCGTGACGCATTAATACATGCTTAACGATCGCTAAACCTAAACCTGTTCCGTTTACTTTTTTTGCTCGTTTGACTTCACTGCGGTAAAAGCGCTCAGTAACCCTTGGAATATCGGTTTTGGAAATCCCTTCACCCATATCAGTGATAGCTAATACAACGCTATTGGCGTCTTGATACCAGTGTAATTTTACGAGGGTGTCTTCTGGTGAATATTTAAGCGCATTGCCTAATAAATTAGTGAAGGCGCTACGGAGTTCTTGTTCTTCACCCATAATATGGGCTGATGATTCTAAAGTTAATTCTATGCGTCTAGTCGCGCTTTCTAAGTCATCACCTTCTTTGCAGATTTGACTTAATAGGGCTGGTATATCAACGCAGTGTAATTTCTTTTGTTGAGTTTCTAAGCGTGTCAGCAATAACAAATCATCAACCAGATGTTGCATGCGCTCAGTCTGGCCTTGCATTTGCAAAAAGGAGTTGGTTAGTAGTGGTGATTGACCATCATCTAAATCTTGTAGGGTCTCTAAATAACCTTTTAATACCGTTAACGGAGTTCTTAGTTCGTGTGAAACATTCGCCACAAAATCTTTGCGGGTACGTTCCATTTTTTTTAATTGGGTAATATCTTGTGCCAGTAATAACCGTAGCCCCGCACCATAAGGCACAATGCGTACTTCTAAGATTATATTGCTGTTGACTGGGGACGGAATGACAACCGAGCTTTGGTAATTGTTGGCTTTTAGATAACGAATAAATTCAGGGTATCGAATAAGGTTAGGGATGCGCTGACCTTTATCTGAGGCTTGTAAGCCAAAAACTCTTCTTGCTGCCTTGTTAGACCAATCAATTTCATTATTAATGCCGAGCACTACTGCTGCATCAGGGAGTGCTTCGGTTGATTGGCGAAACTGATCTATCATCAGGCTTAGCTTTTTTTTACGGCGCTTCTCATTTTTTTTAATGCGATATACATGGTAATAAAGATCTTCCCATATTCCAACGGAGCTAGGGTATTTTTTGCTACCGCCTCGACTAATCCAGGCTTCAAAGCGACTAATTTGCACGACTTGCCTGGCAATAATCGCTATGAGTAGTAAAAACATTAGTGGCCAAAACAGCCCTGTGAATCCGCCAACAACAGAAATGACTAAGAGAAACAAAAGGATAGTTCTGATCTCTTTTCCCCAAATGCCCATGGTGTTTAGTCCAATAAAGAAAACCGATAACCAAAGCCACGCACCGTTTGAACGACATCTTCACGACCGTATTCTTCAAGAATTTTTCTTAGACGGCGAATATGAACATCGATAGTACGTTCTTCTATATAAACACTACGTCCCCAGACCTGATCCAATAGTTGTGAACGGCTATAGACTTTATTAGGGTGCGTCATAAAAAAGTGCATTAGACGAAATTCGGTAGGACTGACTTCTACTGGCCGATCATTGATTGAAAGACGGTGTTGCTCAGTATCAAGCAGTAAATCACCCATGATAATTTGAGGTTGTCCTTGTGACTTGCCGCTACGACGCAAGACAGCGCGTATACGAGCAATCAGTTCTTTAGGTGAAAAAGGCTTGGTCATATAATCATCAGCGCCTATTTCAAGGCCTCTAACCTTATCTTCTTCTTCGCCTCTCGCGGTTAATAAAATAATAGGCACTTCTTGATAAAGCGCTTCTTTCTTTAAGCGTCTGGCCCATTCTGCACCACTGATGCCGGGTAACATCCAGTCTAGCAAAATTAAGTCTGGGAGTTTATCATCAAGAATTTTTTGAGCGTCCTCCGCATCAGCGGCAGCAATGGGCATGAAACCGGCCTGCTCAAGGACCATCATTAACATGCCTCTGATAGCGTCTTCATCTTCGACGACAAGAATATTAAAATTAGACATAAGAATTTATGGGAGATAAATTGTTATTGTAACAAAGAGACTGTTACCTCTTTATGACAAATGTTGTGGATTAAGTAAGGCTATCACTAAAGACGGGAAAGTGTGAATAATGTTATTAGGTGTAGGTTGGGTTAGCGATAGTGTAATTCGACACAATCGTTGTGTCGGGTTACGGCCAGCGCCTAACCCGACTTACGCAAGCGTTTTGTCCCTTGTTAAGTTGATAGCTTCAAATACATTAAATTTCATTAATGATTGAAATGAGCCTAAGCCTTAGAAAACCTCAAACCCTTTTCTGTCGTATCAACTTTGATGGTATCACCGGCGGCAAAATAACCCGATAGGATTTCTTGTGCCAATGGGTTTTCTAGTTGCTGCTGTATGGCGCGTTTCATAGGTCTAGCGCCGTAGACAGGATCAAATCCTGATTCACCTAATAAGTCTAAAGCCGCATCGGTGATTTTAAAAGCAATGTCTCGATCGAGTAAGCGATGACGTAAGTACTCAATTTGTATGGCAGAAATAGCTCTGATATGTTCACGTCCTAAAGGATGAAATACCACCGATTCATCAATACGATTGATAAATTCAGGACGAAAATGTTGACTCACTTTATCCATAACCGCAGCTTTCATCACGGGATAAAGTGTTTCGCCA
Organism: uncultured Methylococcaceae bacterium; assembly: GCA_903934035.1. Lineage (GTDB taxonomy): Bacteria > Pseudomonadota > Gammaproteobacteria > Methylococcales > Methylomonadaceae > Methylobacter_C. The sequence continues at coordinate 7,702 of CAIZMK010000110.1, read as the reverse complement.
GATAATTCTTGGATAATGTCAGAGCCTAAATTTGAAGTCATGACGATAACAGTATTTCTAAAATCTACCGTGCGGCCTTGACCATCGGTTAAGCGACCATCATCCAAGACTTGGAGTAATACATTAAATACATCAGGATGGGCTTTTTCTATTTCATCCATCAAAATAACTGAATAGGGTTTACGTCTAACTAGCTCGGTTAAATAACCACCTTCTTCATAACCGACATAGCCTGGAGGCGCACCGATTAAACGTGCGACTGAATGTTTCTCCATAAATTCGGACATATCAATACGCACCATGGCATCAGGGGTATCAAACATAAATTCCGCCAAGGCTTTGCAAAGTTCAGTTTTACCGACACCTGTAGGGCCTAAAAACAAAAATGAGCCATTAGGACGATTGGGGTCAGAGAGTCCTGCTCTGGAGCGGCGTATAGCATTACTGACTGCTTTAAGGGCTTCATCTTGGCCTATAACTCTTTGACTTAAATGCTCTTCCATACGCAGCAATTTATCGCGTTCACCCTCCATCATTTTAGAGACGGGAATACCTGTCCACTTAGAGACGACTTCGGCGATTTCTTCTTCGGTGACTTTATTGCGCAACAAAGTCATTTTTATATCCTCACTTGAAGCCGCGTGTTCTAATTGTTTTTCAAGGGCAGGAATAATGCCGTATTGTAATTCAGACATCTTACCTAAATCATTACTACGACTGGCAGCTTCTAAGTCGGTACGCGCATGTTCTAGTTTTTCTTTGATTAAGGCAGAACCTTGCAGCGAGGCCTTCTCTGCTTTCCAGATTTCTTCTAAATCAGAGTATTCTTTTTCTAATTCAGCAATTTCTTCTTCTAATATTTCCAAGCGTTTTTTTGAAGCGGCATCTTTTTCTTTCTTTAAGGCCACTTGTTCAATTTTTAATTGAATCAAACGTCGATAAAGCTTATCCATTTCTTCTGGCTTAGAGTCGATTTCCATGCGAATACGACTGGCCGCTTCATCAATTAAGTCGATGGCTTTATCAGGCAATTGTCGATCAGCAATGTAACGATAGGACAAGCTTGCCGCAGCAACAATGGCAGGGTCAGTAATATTAACGCCATGATGCACTTCATATTTTTCTTTTAAGCCGCGTAAAATTGCAACCGTATCTTCAACAGAAGGTTCATCAACTAAGACTTTTTGAAAGCGTCGCTCTAAAGCAGCATCTTTTTCGACATATTTACGGTATTCATCGAGTGTGGTTGCACCCACACAATGCAATTCACCGCGTGCCAATGCAGGCTTTAACATATTGCCAGCATCCATAGCGCCTTCAGCCTTACCCGCGCCGACCATGGTATGCAGTTCGTCAATAAAGAGGATGACTTGACCCTCTTGTTTAGCAAGGTCACTGAGTACCGCTTTTAAGCGTTCTTCAAATTCACCACGAAACTTAGCGCCAGCTATTAAGGCCGCCATATCTAAGGATAAAACTTGTTTACCTTTAATACCTTCGGGAACTTCACCATTAACGATACGTTGTGCCAGACCTTCGACAATAGCGGTCTTGCCAACTCCGGGCTCGCCAATTAATACCGGGTTATTTTTAGTGCGGCGTTGAAGTACCTGAATGGTACGACGAATTTCATCATCTCGACCAATAACAGGGTCTAATTTGCCTTGTTCGGCACGTTCGGTCAGATTAATGGTGTATTTATTGAGGGCTTGGCGTTGATCTTCGGCATTAGCATTATCAACCGAATCACCGCCGCGCATTTGATCAATAGCCGCTTCGACCTTTTTAGCATCGATGCCTGATTTTTTCAGTAAAGTATTTAAAACCCCTTTTTCTTCACAAGCCGCTAACAGAAATAATTCACTGGAAATGAATTTGTCATGACGTTTTTGCGCCAATTTGTCCGTTAAATTAAGGAGTCTAGTTAATTCGTTAGAGATTTGTACATCACCACCAGAGCCACTCACAGTGGCGATACGCGCTAGTTCTTGAGTTAATGTAGTACGCAATAATTGGGTGTTAAGACCCATTTGAGCTAACAAAGGCTTGATGCTGCCACCTTCTTGGTCAAGTAAGGCGATCATTAAATGAGCGGGTTCTATAAATTGGTGGTCTTTTCCTAGTGCTAAACTTTGTGCATCAGCGAGTGCTGATTGAAACTTGCTAGTTAATTTATCCATACGCATAGTGTTCACCTTTTGCTAAATAATAAGTTAGGACAGATATAGGGTGGTTTTGTGTGGTTTTCAAGCAGTTAAGCATTACTTAACTTTAAAACACTGTTTAGTCGGTGTTTTGTTGTCATGGATAGGCATAAAGATAAAGCACTTACTGTAGAACGCTCAGATGCTATCTTTGTTAAAGATAATGAGATCGGAGGGGAACTTATTCAAAGCCTATCTTAACCAGATAGTACGTTAGCGTCTATAGTTTGTTGCTGATGAAGTTTAAGCGATTCTGTATTAAGGCTTACTGTCCACACTTAAGTATTTGTCACCCCTACAGGTCATAGGTGTCTACACAAGTTTCTTATCGGCGTGGAAACGATAAAAAAACCCCGTAGGGGCGTATGCAATACGCCCCTACGATCTTTGTCAAAAGGTTATCGTTCTTTCGTGGGAATGCTAACAATTATTTGTGTAGATACCTATGCCTTAACTGTGGCAGTGAAGTAGAGCTTAGGAATAATAGACTTTAAAGTCTTCAGTAACGTTTATATTTGGCTTAGTGAAGTTATTATTTGTAATACTGGACTGTATAGTGAGCTTATAAACCTTTATAAGCTCGGTAGTGCACTTTCTGAACTAAATAATAAGAATATTATTTAGTTCAGAGCAGTTTATGAGCGAAATAGTAAAGGTGCTGAGCTTCTTATAAAATGCTCTGAACACTCTAGTAACCTTACTGAACCGTCGAGTAAACTATACTTCTAGTGTGAATTGACAGCAAACCCTATAAAAATATTAGTCTATTAGTGTGTCTTGCCTTAAGTTGATAAGCTAAGATTATTATTAATTCCCAGTAGTTTAATAACATCCACTGTTAAATGTGGACTCAGGGTATTTAGAATTGCTATCATTTCAAAGGTGGTCGGAGAGTATAAATACTGTGCTAGAAGCGGTATGCTATGTTCCTTGGCCTTTTATCCTTGCTGCAATTATTATGGATGTCTCATGATAATTGTTGAGGGCATTGCAAATGCTCTGCTAATTTTATTCATAACACAGCCTATAACCCTCATACTAAAATGCCCCTAGATTTAGATCAGCCCCTACATTTTTCTCGTACCCATCGCCTACAATGGGAAGAAGCCCAGCAAAAGCAGGTTATTCTTTATCCAGAAGGCATGGTAGAACTTAATCAAAGTTCAGCCGAAATACTTAAGCTTTGTGATGGTACGCGCACTGTAGCTCAAATTGTCAGTGACTTAGAGCAGAAATTTGCAACCGCAGGACTTACTAATGATGTCACCGCTTTCTTAGAGGTCGCGATACAAAATGGCTGGATCAATCAAAACTAATACGCCACCGCGCTGGTTACTCGCAGAGCTGACTTACGCCTGTCCTCTGCAGTGCCCTTATTGCTCTAATCCCATTGATTATGCACGCTATCAAGCTGAATTAAGCACGGAAGCTTGGCTGCGGGTATTAACTCAAGCTCGGAAAATGGGCGCGGTGCAATTAGGCTTTTCGGGTGGTGAACCACTAAGCCGCCAAGATTTACCTGAGCTCGTTAAGCACGCAAGAGATTTAGGTTATTACTCTAACTTGATTACTTCGGGTTATGGGCTTACGGAAGAAAAAATCATCCAGCTAAAAGAAGCAGGCTTAGATCATATTCAAGTTAGTATTCAGGCCAGTAGCCAAGAACTCAATGATCATATTGCCGGTACCGCGTCTTTTGAACATAAAAAAGCCGTGGCGCATTTGGTTAAGAAACATGGTTATCCCATGGTGTTATGCGTGGTGATTCATAGGGAAAACATTCATCAGATGGCTGAAATTCTGGCCATGGCTGAAGAGCTAGGCGCTGATTATCTGGAGATCGCTAATACTCAATATTATGGTTGGGCTCATGCCAATCGCGACTTATTGTTGCCCACTCAAGAACAGTTTGTAAAAGCCGAGGCTATCGCACAAGCGTATAAAGAAAAAGTCGAAGGCAAAATGAAAATCTATTATGTAGTGCCTGATTTTTATGAAGATAGACCAAAAGCCTGTATGAATGGCTGGGGCACGACTTTTCTGACGATTGCACCTGATGGTGTTGCGCTACCTTGTCATTCTGCTCGAGAATTGCCAGGCTTAGATTGCCCCAATGTCAATGATTACAGCATCGAAGAAATCTGGAATGAATCAAAAGCATTCAATTTCTTTCGAGGTAAAGATTGGATGAAAGAGCCTTGTCGCAGTTGCGATGAGCAAGATAAAGATTTTGGTGGCTGTCATTGCCAAGCTTATTTATTAACGGGCGATATGTACAACACTGATCCAGTCTGTAGCAAATCACCTCATCACGGTGTTATTCAGGACGCTATTGATGCCGCTGCACAAAGCAGCTTAGCGGCTAACGAAAAGCCTTTGATTTTCAGAAATAGTAAAAACTCACGGTTGTTATCTTGAGTTTTAAAGTTTTGTCGGTTGGGTAAACGTCAGAGACTGTGAAAGTATTATGATTTTAGCTTCCCCCTTTGTAAAAGGGGGATCGAGGGGGATTTTATTAAATCATAGGTTATTGATATTTAATAATAATTTTTTAATAGATCAAATCTCCCCTAACCCCTCTTTGCTAAAGAGGGGAATAAAAAGAATACTTTCACAGTCTCTAGCGCGAATCCACCCTACGCGAATATTCCATATAGATTAAACCGCCGTACGGCCGTATTAACCTGACAGATTTAGCTGTTATTAAAAACGCCTGTCAGATTAAATCTCTCTTTTTTGATATCCATACCCGCTTCTTTAATACCCATCCAGCCGGTTTTAATGCAAAAACGGCGGTTTTAGATACATAAAACTCCGGTTTTTATACCTAAAGCGCAGCTTTAGACACTAATAACTGCGCTTTTAATACATAAACCCCGCTTATAGGTATCAAAAACTACCGTTTGGATACGCAAAACTTACAATTAGCTATTAAAACGACAGATTTTTATAGCTCATCGGTTTTTTTTAATATCAAAAGCCTCTTTATTGATACGAAAACCATAAATTTTCGTATGTAAAACCACCTTTTTTATACGATAAAGGATTGTTTTTGTATCTTAACCTCGGTTTTTAATACCTTGCCGAAGAGGTTTTGCAATCCCAGTCGAAATGTTTGGTTGCGCACAAGCGTTGCTATATAGTGCCTGAAAGAAAACTCGGTTTTTTCATAGAGTCAGAAGCAGAACAATTACGTATGCGGTAATTTTCCCCCTTAAAATACTTGTCATTATTTGCTGAACGGCTCTAATTGGGAGTATTCGTGCTTCTTTGGCAATTTTAGGGCACAGTTATTCATACAACTATTCAAGACGATGTTATTTTCTCTATCTTTGAATGTTATGCGGCTTTTTGATATGAGCCTCGTCGCCGTGCTATTTTTTGTAATGCTTGCTCTCGAACTACCACCCCTAACCGTTGGATGTTGCGAGCCACTATGGCTAAAGCCACATAACGTTTGAAGCCATCAATACCCTGATCGGGACATTTATCAAGACCGTGAATTTCCAAGGCATTGATAGCTGATTCCACGGCCGAGTGTTGACGGCGCAACTGAACAAATTCTACGTCAGATTCACGTACTTTATCTGCTTCGGACAACCGCCCTTTTTTCGGCAATATAACAAGATCTAGTCGTTCTTTGAGTTGAATCTGATTGTTCGGGCTATGAAAGCCCTTGTCCATACTGATGGTGTTTAATGCTGGAAATCGCGACTGACTGTCCTTAACGATGGACACCGCTATTTGATCGTCAGTGGTTTTTTCCATGACCTGATGATGCAGAATGAAACGGTAGGAGTCTTCGACCACACAAACCCGCAAACCTAATTCCACTGACACCCCCGCTTTGCCTTTGCTGATCCATTCGGTATGGGGCTGAAACAGGGAAAAGACTTTCTCTTCATGGGGAATCGTTTCGCCTTGTAGCACTCGACGACGAATCTGATTTATTTGACGTTCGGCATGGGTCAGATAGCCTTCAAGCTCTGTCAGTTGGTTTGACGTAACACCGTGATCGTTTTGTAATCGTTGACTGGTCGTACGTGCTCGTTGCACAAAATACTGAGCTTGTTCGATATAAATCCGATGAGCTTCTTTAATCTCATCTTGCTTAGCTTGACGCTTAACTTCATCTTTGGATGTGGAGTGTTTAAGCTTCTGAATAAAGCGATAATTTTTCTTGATGGTACGAAGCAGATGGCGACTTTGTCGCCATTCGGTTAAATCATAAACAGTGCAAAATTGTGCACTGATTTGAATGGTTTTTCGAAGCGCATCCCACAACAGATTAATATCAGTGGGGAAATGCACATCGGTCTCGACGACAAAAGAGTCACAACGCGCCTTTAGCTTTTCTTGATCGTTTTTTTTTAAGAGTTGGTGTCCCGCATTAACCACTTCTTGGTTGATACGGTCGAGTATGTCGGGCGTGAATAAGCCAATATTGTCCTTAATCGTTTGTAGTTCATAGCGCTTCTCTTCTTCCAACCATTCACTATGACCTAGCATTTGCCGGATGGTCTTATGTTCATTGGCTAATTCCTGAATACGATCGTAATCGGCATTCAATCCTAAGCGTAATACGCCTAGAACCAGTATTTTCCATTGTTCCATACCAGGCCGACCGGTCTTTGCGCTCGCTTTGCCTTCTGCACCTACCCGTTTCGGTAATACTTCTTGAAGGATAGTAAAAACCCGTTCTCGTAACGCCGCATTTGTGTAAATGTACTGAAGTCCACGCAATAACTGAGGGATATCATCACGAGATTTCGGATTAAAAACGATAGTGGCGATATCTACTTGGCCGAACTGCATTTGGGGTTGTATAACGGTGCGCATAGCTTTTCAAATGGCGAAGAATTTTTGGTTTTATACATTTATTGAGGTGTTTATCACTGAAATAAATAACTAGCTGCCGAAACAAACACTAAATCAATAGCTTAACAATGGAGACCGAATCCGTCAAAACACATCTTCAGTTTGCTAGACTTAGTATAACATATTGAACTATATCAGATTATTTGATTTTCTTTCGCGCACTATATATGGCAATATGTTCAAGAGGGCTCACCTAATGCCGCAACAGTTTGGGTTACTGTAAATACCAGTACGGTAACTACTTTTCAAATAGATAATTTAACGCCTGGTCTTATTTATTCATTTCGTTTTGCTAGTATTTCTGTAGATGGCACTTCAGACTTTAGTTCGCCGATTACAAAATTTGTTAATTGATAGTTTGGGCTAACAACTTAAAGGTGGGCGTGGCTTTAGCCACGATTGCTAGGATAAGCTACGTCACTGCCTACAATTAAGGAATGTTTGAATTTATTGTAGGCCGGAATAAGGCTTTACTAGCGTAAGCGAGTAAAGCGTTTCCGGCATTTGGTTGCTCCTGTGCCGGAAACGCCACCACTCGCTACGCTCGGGTGGTCTTATTCCGGCCTACAAACTGCAATACCCTTAGTTAAGGATGTTTGTGTTTTGTGGGCGTGGCTTTA
>CAIZMK010000109.1 GCA_903934035.1 uncultured Methylococcaceae bacterium | reverse complement strand
AACGATAGTGAAAGTATTATGGTTTTAGCTTCCCCTTTTGTAAAAGCATAGGTATCTACACAAGTTTCTTATCGGCGTGGAAACTATAAAAAAACACCGTAGGGGCGTATTGCATACGCCCATTTATTTAAAATCCAATGTTATAGGGCTTATTTTATAAGGGCGTATGCAATACGCCCCTACGATCTTCACCACCATGCTATCGTTCATGCGTGGGAATGCTAACCATTATTTGTGTAGATACCTATGTTGCTAAAGAGGGGGAATAAAAAGAATACTTTCACAGTCTCTATCGTTCAGCACATCCCATAGGGCGAGTTATTGATTACGAATTATCTTAGTTTCTGTCGGGTTACGCTGCGCTAACCCGACCTACATAAGAGATTAACTGTGGACAGCGATGCTCTACGTCAACTTAACTTTAATTGTAGTTTTTTAAATAACCGAAACAACCATGAAAAAAATTCTACTGGTATTTGGAACCCGCCCAGAGGCTATAAAAATGGCGCCACTGGTTAAAGCCTTCCAAGCCGAACAGCAAGCGTTTGAAACCAAAGTGTGCGTAACTGGACAGCATAGAGAAATGCTTGATCAAGTTTTATCACTATTTGACATAAAAGCAGATTTTGATCTTAAAGTGATGCAGCCTAATCAAGATTTATACGACATTACCAGCAACATACTAAAAGGCATGAAAGCCGTCTTTAAAGCTTATCGGCCCGACTTTGTTTTTGTCCATGGCGATACTACAACGACCCTTACCGCTAGTCTTGCCGCGTTTTATGAAAAAATAACTGTAGCTCATATAGAAGCGGGCTTAAGAACCGGCCATCTTTACGCGCCTTGGCCAGAAGAAGCTAATCGCAAACTGACCTCACAAATCACCTGCTATCACTTTGCCCCAACCCAGCAAAGCCGAGACAACTTACTCAAAGAAAATGTCGCAGAAGATCATATTATCGTGACCGGAAATACTGTCATTGATGCTTTATTATTAATGAAAAATAAACTAGAAACAGACACGGTTTTTTGTACCAGTGTTTGTTCAGCCATCAAGCAAAAAGGCTTTGATCCAGGAATAGCAGAGTTCATCTTAGTTACCGGCCATAGACGTGAAAATTTTGGCCAAGGCTTTATTGATATCTGCACAGCCCTAAAAACCATTGCCTTAGCAAGACCCCACCTGAATATAGTCTACCCCGTACATTTAAACCCCAATGTGCGAAAACCGGTTAATGACTTACTCGCTGAAGTCAGCAATATTTACCTCATTGAGCCACTGGAATATGAAGCTTTTATCTATTTAATGAGCTTAGCAAAACTAATCATTACCGATAGCGGTGGCGTACAAGAAGAAGCACCCAGCTTAGGTAAACCAGTATTGGTGATGCGAGATAGCACCGAACGACCAGAAGCGGTAACTGCTGGCACAGTTAAACTGGTAGGTACCGATACACAACGCATTATTCAAGAAACCAATAATTTGTTAGATAACCCAGAGGCCTATGAACTGATGACTAAAGCGCATAACCCCTACGGTGACGGCAAGGCCTGTGTACGCATTATTAATTTTATGAAAGGCTTAAAATGAATCCATCAAAAACAGTTTGTGTTATCGGCCTAGGCTATATTGGTCTACCCACAGCAGCCATAGCTGCACAGCAAGGTATAAAGGTTTACGGTGTTGACGTTAACCCTAAGGTAGTAACCACTATTAATAAAGGTGAAATCCACATCATCGAACAAGGACTACAAGCCCTCGTAAAAGAAGGCGTAGAAAAAGGTACACTCAAAGCCTCGTTGACCCCTGCCCTAGCCGATGTGTATTTAATTGTGGTACCCACACCCTTCAAAGATAATCACGAACCCGATATTTCCTTTGTTGAAGCGGCAACGCTAGCCATCATGCCTTTTTTGAAAGCCGGTGACACGTATATTATTGAATCGACCTCTCCGGTAGGCACCACCGAAAGAATGGCAGAACTTATTTTTAGGGAACGGCCTGAGCTACAAAACACACTCTATATAGCCTATTGTCCAGAACGGGTACTACCCGGAAATGTCTTGCACGAACTGGTTTATAACGACCGCGCCATAGGCGGCATCAATGAGGCATCCACACTTAAAGCCATAGAATTTTACCAGCTCTTTGTCAAAGGCGAATTACACAAGACCAATGCCCGTACAGCGGAAATGTGTAAGCTCACCGAAAACGCCTCACGCGATCTACAAATTGCCTTTGCCAACGAACTGTCCATCATCTGCGACAAAGCTGATATTAATGTCTGGGAACTCATTCACCTAGCCAACAAGCATCCGCGCGTCAATATCCTACAACCCGGCGCTGGCGTCGGCGGACATTGCATTGCGGTTGACCCTTATTTTATCGTCTCAGACTATCCCAGAGAATCACGCATTATCGGTGTAGCGCGTGAAGTCAATAATTACAAAGCCTTCTGGTGCGCAGAAAAAACTAAAACCGCCATGCACGACTTTGAATTAAAACACGGCCACAAACCGACCGTTGCTCTGATGGGCTTAGCCTTTAAACCAGACATAGACGATCTACGCGAAAGCCCTGCCAAATACATCGCCCAAAAAGTCATGCAAAGTGAACAAAACAACTTTCTGATAGTTGAACCCAATATTAAGGAACACTCTATTTTTAAACTGACAGATACGCTTGAAGCTTATGAAAAGGCTGACATTATTGTGTTCTTAGTCGCTCATAAGGAATTTAAAGAGCTAGCTTATCGGAAAGATAAAGTGATATTGGACTTTGCTGGGGTATTTAAGAACGTAGGTTAATATAATTAACCTCAAATAGAACTAATGTTAGAATTAGCCGCAATAGAGCTAACAAGTAGCCTCCATTGGTTTTACGATATGAGCTCTTTTTTATGCGACTGACATCCAATACCTAATACCATGAATACAAAAAGAAAATTAATCACTTTTGACTGGGCCATAAAACGCTTATTACGCAGTAAGGCTAACTTTGGCATATTGGAAGGCTTTTTAAGTGAACTACTTAAAGAAGATATTATTATTCTGGATGTGCTAGAAAGTGAGAGCAATAAAGAAAATAAAACCGACAAATTTAACCGTGTTGATTTAAAAGTACGTAATAGCCAGCAAGAAATAATCATCATAGAAATACAATATGATCGTGAATATGACTATTTGCAGCGCATCTTCTATGGTGTTTCAAAAACAGCCATAGAATACATGGAAGAAGGAAAAGCCTATACCGGAATAACCAAAGTTATTTCCATCAATATTCTTTATTTTGATTTAGGTAGTGGCACAGATTATATCTATAAAGGTACGACTCGATTTATAGGTTTACATGATCATGATCTTTTGGAACTGAACGAAAAACAAAAACAACTCTTCAAAAAAGATAGCATAGAATCACTCTACCCTGAATATTATTTGATTAAGATAAACCGTTTTAATGACATCGCTAAAGACACCTTGGATGAATGGATTTATTTCTTAAAAAATGAAGAAATAAAAGAAAATTTCACCGCAAAAGGTTTAAAAGAAGCTGAAAAAAAACTGAGTATTATGGCTTTGCCTGAAGAGGAACAAAAAGCTTATGAACATTATAAAGATGACTTGCGTTATCAAGCCAGTATGTTTGAGTCTTCTTTTGGTGATGGTTATAACGAAGGCCAGGCTATAGGGATTGAGAAAGGTATAGAACAAACAACAAAAAAGATAGGCTTAAAATTGATACAGCAAGGTGCCACCATTGAAACCATCGCGGCTGTGACTGGATTGAGCGTCACTGCGATAGAACACCTTATTAGCAACGAATCATGAAGTCAAAAAGAAAATCAATATCCTTGTACTGGGTGATGAAACGCTTACTGCGCAGCAAAGCCAACCTTGGCATTTATCGTTACTACGCTCTGCGCCACTGTCCACAGTTAAGTAGCTAGTTGCTTGAACCTCAGAACGATTAACTATTCACCACCCCTATAGGATGTGGTTTATTATTGCGCCTTAGCCAAATTAACGTAAGCCACATAGACTAAGTAATAGACTTATGACCCTGCATAATTAAAGTCTGTCTATACGTATTACTACGGTTGACGAATAAAGTGCAGCTACTGATAATAGCCGTTGTATTTTTATAATGATAAAAAATATTAATAAAACCAATAACAGCTACGCAAACAACCAATATGTGAGGCGGGTGGTTTATGGATGTCATAAATGATCATCAATATGGTTTGACCCCTTTGGTTCGTTAATCGTGGTCTGTCACCTATTAACTACTATTAACTCTTCAGAAAATTTTATGAAAAAAGTGAAATTATGTACTTCATGAGTAATTACTCTATAAATCTTAAAATTAATAACAAGACAGTAGGACTAATAGAGTCCTGTAAGTACAACGCTTCCGCAGTGAACTAAAAGAAATTTAAATATTATCTATTTAAGCCTTCATTTTAAAGCAGATATTGAAGAGCTTTTAATTAATTTATCGAGAAAATTACTCAACATTTGAAAATCATGAATTTAAACGAACTTTATTTCCGTAAACAACGTATCGATGGTTTATCGATAAATTCTATTGGCAAAAATGTAATCTTTTTCGAGGTGAATAAATCCCTAACAAAAATAAAAATATTTCTCTTTCAAGCGTTCAGAAACACTAGCACACATCGAAGAAAACCAGTAATTGGTGCATGGGTGCTTTGGTATGAAGGTTAGTACGAAAATTTCTAACTCAACCTTTTCCAATCTTGTTCGCTATTCAGCATGGAACTTCATCGCGCTGATTCTTCCGTTATTAGTTGGTTTGGTAACGATACCCTACTTGCTCCAACAAATAGGTATCGAACGGTTTGGTGTATTGACAATCATGTGGGCAATTATTGGCTATTTCAGCTTATTTGACTTTGGCATTAGCAAGGCACTCACCAAAAAACTCGCTGAAGGTCGCGCTAATGAAGATCTTCAAATTCAACGCAAAGTCTTTTGGACAGCTATTCAGCTCATGCTTGGCTTAGGTATCTTAGGTTGGCTAGTTTTAATGTTATTACTCCTTGGCTTGGATAATGTGCTGATCAAAGTCAGTGCAGATATCAAAGATGAAGTCGACAAGGCCAATTTATTAATCGCATTTAGTATACCGTTGGTGGTGGTTTCGGCAGGGTTACGAGGTAGCCTAGAAGCTTACGAAAAATTTCGCGCATCGAATATATTACGCCTCATCCTTGGCGTGTGGATGTTTCTCGCACCTGCTATAGGGAGCGGCCTAGGTTATACCTCATTAACCCAGATGGCATTAATTCTGATAGTAGGCCGAGGTATTGCTGCAATTGCAAGTTGGTTCATGGTTGCGCATGCAATGTCAGGATTAGGTCGACCCTTGTTTGCTAAGGAATTGGTTATACCCTTATTTTCCTTTGGTGTCTGGATCACAATCAGCGGCGTAGTTGGGCCATTGATGGTGTACTTAGATCGTTTTTTGGTTGGTGCCTTTGTAGGTGCAGTTGCAGTTGCTTATTACGCGACACCACAAGATGTGGCTACTAAATTGATATTTATACCTATTGCAATTAATGCCGCACTACTACCAATAATTTCCAAAGAATTAGCAGTAACAGCCAATGAGCGTGCCAGTTTGGAAGGGTTATTAATCAAAAGTATCTGGTTAGGACTTATTTGCATTGCACCCTTTTGCGCAGCCATGCTGATGTTTTCAAATGAATTATTAACTCTCTGGCTAGGTAAAAACTTTGCTGACCAAGGCAGTGTAGTGGCACAACTATTTGGTGTAGGAATACTCATAAATGCAGTAGGTACTGTACTGGTTTCATACCTATATGCTTCTGGTCAGCCATCACGAGTTGCAAAACTGCATTTAGCAGAACTTCCATTGTATCTAATAGTGCTATATCCCGCGTTAATTAAATTTGGTTTTGTTGGTGCAGCCTGCGTTTGGGTACTACGTGTGCTAGTAGATACAACTTTCCTGTGGCATTTCACACTCAATATTTTGCCTAAGATGTGCTGCCACACACTTAAATTACTTGGCGTAATTGCCGTTTTTTTAGTATTTGTAGTTATCTCTGCACAATTTAATAGCCTGACATCCAAACTATGGTTGTTTATGATTTCATGCTTGCTACCAGGGCTCTTAGCATATTGGTATTTTTATCACAAACCACTAAAGGTCTACACGACATGAATCAAATATATCAAAATAAAACAGACCATATACGTACACGCGCAATCGAATTCTGCCCACTATGTGGCGCAAGCGGCAAAATAATTTACCAAGACCTAAACGATCGATTGTTTGATGCTCCGGGCATTTGGAGTTTACAGCAATGCACAGCCAGACATTGCGGATTGGTGTGGTTGTATCCAACACCAATCGAGGCTGATATCCATTTGGCATATCAAAAATACTATACCCATGAGCAGCAGCCTAAATTTTCATCTACTTCATTTAAGGAAATTGCTTGGCAAGGTTATCGTTCCTTAGTATTTGGCAATCATCGTTTTCCGGCCACTTGGCGAGGAAAGCTATTGGGGGCTTGTTTTTTTTTACTGCCCAACCGTAAACCGGCTCTTGAATATCCAATACGGCAATTAATTGGAATGCCTTGTGGACTGGCGCTAGAAATTGGCTGTGGCGGTGGTGATTTGTTAATGCAGATGAAAGAAATAGGGTGGAAAACCATCGGCATAGATTTTGACCCTGGCGCTGTCGCGGCCTCAATGCAGCGTGGATTAGATGTGCGTGAGGGTGATTTGGTTGCGCAGTCATTTACTGATGCAAGTTTTGACGTAGTTTTGATGAACCATGTCTTAGAGCACTTACCCGAACCGTTAAATACAATGCGTGAAATCAAGCGTATTCTTCGCCCTCGCGGCCGCCTAATTTTAGTTACCCCCAATTTCGCATCTTGGGGTAGCAAGCACTTTGGCAAAGATTGGCGTGGACTTGAACCTCCAAGGCACTTACATTTATTTAACCAGCAGTCAGCTTTACTGCTCGCCAATCGGGCTGAGTTTCACTTAATTACGGTACAGGTTTCTGTAAGATCTGCCATCCAAATATTAAAGGAAAGTGTAGCGCTAAAAAATCCAAAAATAAATCCAAATAACTTCCACTATCGCATTTTTCTGGAAGCTATTTGGATGTGGGAATGGTTACTAACGAGTTTGGGGCGACCTGCTGGAGAAGAATTATTATTGGTAGCGGAAAAACAAGATGACTAACCCCAACCCAAAACTAGCGGTGTTGATCCTGCAATACAACTCTACGGATTTAACCATACAGTTGCTAGAAAGCATCGAGCAATTCGAAGGATATAATCTCAGCAACTATCGCTTTGTATTAATGGACAATAATTCTCAAGAACCACGAAGAACGGAAATCGAACATAGATTTCCATGGCTGAGCTTTGTTAGCTATGAGGACAATCTTGGCTTTGGTCGTGCGCACAATCGCATTATGGAGGAGATATACGACGAATGGATACTATTACTCAACAATGATTGTATTTTGCTTAATAATGCAATCACACGCACCCTGCAAGATGCGCAAAAAGTGCAAGCAGACTTCGCAACTTGTGCTGTATTGAATCAGGACATGACCGACCAAACTAATTTTAGCACTCTGCCAACGCCTTTGCGCAAAGTGCTTCTAAACCTAACGGGCATTACGCGCCTGCTCTGGTATATACGCAGAAAAATAAGCGTTACTCGGGTCGGGTACGTCAACGGCGCATTTTTATTAATTCGCCGAGCGGTTATTCCGAAAGACCAACTGTTTGATGACCGCTATTTCATGTATACCGAAGATTTAGATTTAATGTTTCGTCTCGCTAAACAACAGGCCAAAGGATATCGTCTGGCATCAGGCAGAGTTATTCATTTGGGCGGAAAAAGTGCGGCAAGGAAATGGACCGGACAAGAAATCAATGATGTAAAAGAACTGCAAGCCAAAGAATGTATGCAGCGACATTTTCCAAGCTGGCAAGTCAATTTTATGGTCGGAATATATAGAATCGTCTTACGCCATCAATCCTAAACAGAACTGAGTAAAAAACAATGATTATGCTACGTGACTGGTTGATCCGTTTAAAAATATTATATCTGCATCGGTTGGGCATGGACATTGCCAGCACAGCTAGAATGTCCATGAGTGCTTATTTTGACAAAACTAATCCACGCGGCATTCATATTGGAGAGGAGAGTTTTGTTGCAAAAGGCGCACTGATTCTTTCTCATGATTTCGTGCGCAGCAAACACGCTGACACTTATATAGGTGTACGCTGTTTTATAGGTGTAAATGCAATCATCATGCCTGGAGTGGTGATAGGCGATTCAGTAGTAGTAGGTGCTGGTGCAGTGGTCACTAAGTCTGTCCCCAGCAACTGTATCATTGCGGGTAACCCCGCACGAATAATTAGATCCGATATAAACACTACTATCTATGGGCAACTTTGCTCGAAAAACATTTACAAAAGGAGTAAATATAATTAATTTTTTATATTTTAGAATATTAATTACATTTACACTGATTACCGCTTCTTTTTGGACAGATGCAGTTGTGACTTTAAATAATACCTCGCAAAGCCTGATCAAAAATGCTATTAAAGTACAAGCACGCACTATCGTAGAAAAACTAAGCGATGTAATTAGCGTTAAAGATTTTGGCGCTGTGGGTGACGGCATTCATGATGATACGGCAGCAATTCAAACTGCCTTCGATGCAGTACTATCAACAGGGAATACCAATACCATAACGAACACTCTCCACATTCCACTAGGAAATTACAAAGTAACAGCACTTACTTTAGGATATATAGCCACTGAAACTGGATCAGCAGCCACAAAAGATCTGTATCATAAAAATATAGTTGCCGATGGAAAGCTGATTGGTACAAATGAGAATGGTGCAGTGCTAACTATCGAGGGGATAGTAGAGGCCAATATATATGGACTGCGCGTGATCAACACTTCTAACGCTATTGGAAGCATTGCAGTCAAAACAGCACGGAGTTACGCCGTAAACTGGTATGGTGGACAGTTTGAAGGCGGAGAGACCGCATTCCAACTACAGGGGAACAATAATAATTTCTTTGGCTCTAAGTTCGTCAATGCTGGAACTGGTTTTCTGATAACCGGAAATACCGCAAACAGCATGAACAATACGCTGTGGGGGTGCGACATTGAGCGTAACAATAAGTATGGTATTAACGTAAATCGAACAGGAGGTGCATTACCATCCCTTGCAATTCGTGGCAGTTACTTTGAAACAACGGCAACAAGTTATCTTGCTGATATTCGTATAAACAACGCAACCGATATTATTGTGGATAACAACTATTTTGCATTCAACACTGGTCATGATGGTATTGTATACGCAGGTTCTATTGTACCGGCAACACCAAAGGAAAACCGCAACACTGTTATAAACAATATTTTCAACATTAATAAGATAGGTTTGAGTATTAACTGTCTTGCCCGCGAAGCTGGTACAGCAGATACCTTTATGAGATTTGTTAGATACAGCAACAACTCTATCTTAGGTAATATCAACCCAAATACGACACTAGGAACTACTGCGACTTACGCCGGATCGACAAATCTTGGCATGGTATACGCGATCAATCTTGATGGGCTTCGCCGAGCGGTTTGTATCAATAATTTCGACTTCTCTAGATTATCCGCTGGCATAGGCTCGGCACCAACTGAATGGATAAGTGGAGACGGAGAGACTATCAAGTCTGGCGTAACAGTAAGCCCTTATGGATACGGCAACAAGTTAATCAAAACAGGGCAATATGTTTATCAGGACATCAAGCTTAAACCAAGCACACTGTATTACTTGAGTGTATGGGCTAATGTGGACAAGGTCACTTCTTCAGCGCAGATGCAATTATGGGACACTAACATGGCTGAGAAAAAAGCTGATTCAACAAACACTTCAAACTCCACTCCGTCACTGCTTGAGGGATGGTACTTTAACACTTCAAATACAACCTTAAAATTATTATTAAGAAATACATCAAATGACAACGGTAATGTTAGCTTTAGTGAAGTGCGATTGATTGATTACACAAATTAAGATGATTATACATAATTTAATTATTATAAATTTGATAGTTAAAACTAATTATGAAATTCAGCTCCGTGTATACGAAATGTTAGTAGATGCACATGAGTAAATCGAATTGAACTCTTTGCTTGCTTTACTGTTAATCACTTTTGCCGCTACCGGTGCGGTCATGCGCATTAACTTTGCCGATGAATTGGTTTTTTCTTTATTAGTTGCTTGGGTAATATTGATATGGGCAAGTAAGTCTAGTTGCCTCAATAAAGTAGTTATAGATCAATTTATTTTGTTTTGCATGATTTTTGTTATAGCCATGCTTGTTGCAGTGATTAATGAGATACCGTTTATTGTTTCTTCAATGGGTTTTTGGCAGTTATGGCGGGCTCATATCGCTATAATGATTGGCCTATTGTTATTGGCTTATGGAAAAAAGATACCAAGCTGGCCTATCACTAAAGTATTGCAATTCAATATGGTATTTAGTTTGTTACAGCCTTTCCTAGGAGAAGACGTGATGACTGCGCTCTATCCTGCAGGTTTAATGGAATATCGAAGTGGAATCTTGCGTTCAGTTGGTGTTTTTGGCAATCCAAATACAAATGCAACCTTTCTAGCACTATACCTGTTATTTCTGTGGGGGAGTCTATTGAAAAGTACAAAAAAACGAGGAAAGGTTATTTTGTTCGTGTCATTTTTAGCGTTATTTTCAACAGGAAGCCGAACAGCCATATTGGTAGTGCCCTTACTAATGGTATATATGGCATGGTCTATAAGAAGAACCACATCTAAAATTGATAGAAAGCCAGGAGTTTCTTTCACCACCTATCTAGTTGGATTGTTATTTATAGTTGGTATTGGGGTATTTCTATCTACACAAGAAAAAAATTCAACGTCTATGGGATACTCGCTAATACCCGATATATCAGTAATAAGCAATACCACAAATTTAGGTGAAGGTTACTTCAGAACTATTGCAACAACTATGGCGCTTGGTCATTTTGTGGAACACCCTGTCGTGGGTTTGGGATATGGTACGTATGGGACACCAGCCTCTTTTTCTTGGCCATCCCCTTATTTGGTAAGCGACGACTTGATAATCGAAGAAGATATTCGTGGCCTTAAACTGAGCCAACTCGACGTTCTAATGCCAGTAATATTGGCAGAATCAGGCTTATTAGGTTTCTTCGTCTGGTGTTGGAGTCTAATGAAACTCGTTAGTCGTTTTAGAATATATTCAGCATATGATTTCACTATCTTCAACTCTTGGGTCATGGCGCTACTGATAGCAACATTTTCTGGTCCTGGGATTACACACCCAATAGTAGTAGTTTTAATTCCTTTTGTGATGAATTGGTTAACGAATATCAAACCAACTTTAAGATGAATCGAGCATTGCATTTATCTCTAGTAGCTTGTCATATTCTATTCTCGGCGATGAACGGGATGTTTATTGCACTAGTTAATATTCTACCTTTTTTTGAAAATGAACAATCCATTTGACAGCAAATGTATGTTAATCATCCTTGGCACTGCTGCCGGAACTGGGCAAGGCGGCATTTCAACTGCCTTGCCCAGTTATTTTGAAGCATTAAAACGTGCACAAATAGATTATGAATTTGTTGCTACACATGAAGCAGGTACTGCACTACATAAGTTTCGACTATATTTTGGCGCATTAAGATCGGTTACGAAGTTGATTTTAAAAGCTAAAAAAAACAAGCAAACACCCATATTATATGTACATATTGGCCCTTGGTTTTCCATGTTGCGTAAATTGAGCTTGGTATGGATAGGAAGACTCATGGGCGCAAAAATAATATGCCAAGTACATTCGCAATCCTTAAATAGCTATCTTAAGCATGTGCTAGGCAGATTAGCTTGCAAATTTTATTTTGCACAAATGGATTGCGTGTTGTTGTTGACCGAATGGTGGAGAGCCCGCTTTTCTGGGGCGGGAATAACAAGACTCAGCATTGTGCCCAATCCCTTATCGGAGTATTTTGAATACGTGGCGAAACAATCCCGCGCCTATACAGTACCATTAGCAGTTGGAAATCCTATGCGTTTGTTAACCATGACACGACTGGTGCCCGGCAAAGGTGTTGAACTATCTATTAATTCGCTGGCACTTTTACCTGCACATTATCAATTAACTATCGCTGGAGCAGGACCGCTGCATAACGATCTGATGAAACAGGTCGCTGCCCTGAATCTATCAGAGCGAGTTTCTTTCCTCGGCTGGGTGGAAGGTACAGATCGACTGACGTTATATGAAAATCACGATATATTTTTACTTCCCACACAGAACGATTCCTTCGGCATGGGGTTTATTGAGGCGATGGCTTTTGGATTGCCTGTGGTAGCACTAAATTGGGGGGCGATTGTTGACGTGGTCGCCAAAGACAGGGCTGGTTTCCTGGTTAAACAGCCTGATGCTACTTTGCTGGCAGCTGCATTGAAAAAACTTGAATCAGTCGAACTTAGAAGAGAAATGGGGGCATTTGGTCAGCATTGGGTATTAGAGCAGTTTTCTATTGATTCCATTGCAATCAAGTTAGGTAATATTGTGAATAACTTATTAGTCGAGACGAGAAAATGACTGCGACAAAAAAAATCCACCCGTTACGAATGCTAGCGATGTTGTTATTCAACATGCTATTTTGTTTTTTGCCTGAATATTTCCAGCCTTATGGCAAACCGTTTCATTGGATCAAACGTGGTTTGCTTAGCGTTGCGTTGACACGCTGCGGTAAAGGCGTGAACGTTGGCTTTGCTTGCAGCATTTCACCTCATGTGGAAATAGGTGACTATTCGAGTTTTGGTAATCGTTGCGTGATTCAGGGTGGAGTGATTATTGGCTCAGATGTGATGATGGGGCCGGATGTAAAAATATATACCCGCAATCATAATATGCTAGATATTTCACGCCCTATGCGCTTGCAGGGTGATTCCTTTTCGTCAGTGTGTATTGGCGATGATGTTTGGTTAGCGTGTAATGTGGTGATTTTGCCAGGAGTAAAGGTTGGTTCACATGCGGTGATTGGAGCTGGAACCATTGTTGTTCATGATGTACCAGATTATGCGGTATTGGTCGGAAATCCCGGGAAAGTAGTGAAATTTCGTGGACAATAATTAAACCAGCAATAAGAATGGGAAAATAATATGTGTGGAATTTTAGGAAGTATCAATCAACCTTTTGATGAAAATACTTTAAATTTAATTTCACATCGAGGGCCAGATGATAGCGGCATGGTACAAATTGATTATGGCGATAATTCAATATATCTTGGTCATAGACGCTTAGCTATTCAGTATATTTCTGCTGCGGGCCATCAACCCATGTATTCTGCATGTAGAAAATTTATCATGGTATTTAATGGTGAAATCTATAACCACTACGAATTGAGAGATAAGTTAACAGGAATCAAGTTTAAAGGGCATTCTGATACAGAAACCATTGTTAATTATATTGCTCATTTTGGTATTGATGCTGTTAAGGACTTTAATGGCATTTTTGCTTTTGCATTATTTGATATTGAGAACAACCAGTTATATCTAGCCCGTGACCGCTTTGGTGTTAAACCCTTATATTTTTTTAAGGATACTGATCGCTTTATCTTCTCTTCTGAGATACGTCCATTACAAGCATTAGCAGAACCGCATATAAACGTTGATAATTTAGCCTTATTATTAAAGCTGAGGTTTAATCCCTCGCCGACTGCCTTATATGAAGCTATCTATAAATTACTCCCTGGGCATGTTTTATCTATTGATCTAGCGACTAGATGCCACACACTTTTTTCATTTATTAAACCTGTAGCTATAAACAACGATATTTCCTTTGCTGACGCCCTTGAGACCTATGAAAAGCTTTTTGAACAAGCCATTAAACGGCAATTATTAGCGGACGTTGAAGTAGGTGTTTTATTAAGCGGTGGTATTGATTCTGCATTAGTTGCATATTATGCGCAGAAATATTCAGATAAACCTATTAAGACTTTTACTATCGGCTTTAATGATCATGATGATTCAGATGAAACACTGGCTGCACAAGAAACAGCGGATTTATTAGGTACCGAACATTACAGCATTAAGATTAGTGATGATGAATTTGAGCACATTTTTTCCGAGTGTATCAATATCGTTGAAGAGCCATTAGGCACTACCTCCATTATCCCCATGTATTATCTTAATCAATTGGCTGCAAAACATGTAAAGGTTGTTCTAACGGGGCAAGGCGCTGATGAACCCTTAGGCGGCTATAAACGCTATCAAGGGGAGATAATTCATGAAAAATTTCCCGCTTTTATTTTCAAGCACCTAAAACCCTTATCAAAGTTCATTAAAAATGAACAACAGTACCGCGCATTAAATGCTTTGGGTGAAAAAGACATTATTAAACGCTTTGATTTAATCTATGCCTTATTTAAAAATGAAGAAATACATGCGCTGATTGGTCGCATCACAGATAAAAACCAGCACTGTATTAAGTATTTTTATGACTTACTTGAAGGCAATAAGAAAAAGGGTGTTGAAGCGATGATGGCTAATGATCTTAGAATGAATCTGCCTGATGATTTATTGCTCTATACCGATAAAATCTCTATGCACTTTTCAATTGAGGCACGAGTTCCCATTTTAGATAATGATCTTATTGACTTTATTGAATCGCTACCTTATCGGTATAGGATTAATGGTAAAGAAGGTAAATATATCCATAAGAAATTTGCCGAAAAGATTTTACCAAACCAGATTATCTATCGAATGAAAAAAGCTTTCAGTCGCCAACAGAAAAATGGTTTAAGGGCGAAAAAGGCACTTCTTATAAAAAATTATTACTTAATGCCGATTCTAAATTTGCACACTATTTTGATCTTGATGCAGTAGCTAGGTTTTTTGACAGCCATATAACTGGAACAAGAAACCTAGAAAAACAGTTATTTACTTTGATTTCTTTATATTATTGGATGGAGAAAAATGGATGATTGAGAAGATTTTGATTCATCATGTCTTTGTTTATCCTTTTACTGATAGGCAACTGTTTCTTAAAACTATCGAGAACGAACATAAAATCTTAATAGCCGTAAATGCTGAAAAGATCTTAAACGACTCCGCTAAATTACAACAAATAATCAATGACAATATTGGTTACGCTGATGGTGTAGGCACCGTAATGGCATTAAGGCGGAAAGGTCTAAATGCAGTTAAGATTCCTGGCTCTGAGTTTTGGTTAGATATCGTTAGGCATTTTTATCATGATAAAAAATTCTATTTACTTGGATCAACGCAAGACGTTATTGAACAAACCGTTAATAGGCTACAAGTTGATTTTCCTGGTATAAACATAGTCGGCTTTAGCAATGGCTTTGTTGATGAAAAGGCTAAAGAACAGCTAAAGACTTTTCTTATTGAACAAAAACCGGATATTGTTTTTATCGCACAAGGTACACCACGCCAAGAGTATTTAATGGACGAACTGATTAAAACACACCCTGCACTTTACATGGGGCTTGGTGGAAGCTTTGATATTTACTGCGGTTTAAAAAAGCGCGCACCTAAAATCTTTTTAAATTTTAATTTAGAATGGTTTTATAGGTTAGTAAAAGAACCTACTCGTTTTGGCAGACAACGTATACTTATTAAATTCTTTGCTTTGTTATTATTGAATAAACTGTAACGCTCTGTTTGTAAAACAGGTTCTTTATTATTTGAGAGATCATAAAAAACTAATGAAGAGCATTCTCCTGATCATCAGCTTTTATTGCTTGCATTTTCTTTATTCAACATAGTTAACTGGCGATCAAATAAAAGTATGGAAGTGCCCTGAAAAATATCGGGTTACGCTGTCGTTAACTCGACTTACATCTCAGGGCAATCGCGCTTAAATCACTCCTAGTATACGAAGCAAATAATCATTATCCCATCCAGCTTTTAATCTCTTGATCTTAACTCCGACCTTAGATGTTTTTTCAGTCTTAATCAGATTCAGGGCAATGTGTCGAATCACTGCTAAATTTGCAGCACTATGTCCTTGACGAGTTCGATTACTATCTTCATCAAAAGCCACATCAAGCACCCAGTGAAGATTGTTTTCAATAGCCCAATGCGCGCGCACCACACGCTCTAAGCGTTTCGGATCATTTGCATCAAGACTACTGATGAAGTAGCGTGTTTCTTCAGTAACCTTATCACCCATCTCTCTTTTGGCTGTGACAGCAATAATGCTTTGCAAACTACTCCAGTCATGCCGTTCTTGCAACCAAGCTATATCGGCAGTCGCGCGAATCGAGCGTGTTTCAATTCGACCATGACCACCCTCATAGTTAACAGAGGCCACTGCCGGAGATAGCGATGAAGTGAAGAATGTTTTAACATCGTCATGCAGATTACCCTGATTTCCTTTCAGACTAAATACATAATCACCACCTTGTTGTTTAATCTGTTTAGCAATTTTCTTTTGGCAGCCCATCGCATCGATAGTAATCACCGCACCGGTTATATCAAGGCGTGACAGCAATTTTGGAATGGCAGTAATTTCATTGGATTTATCGTCGACTTTAACCTGACCTAAAACCAGATTATTTTGCTGTGCCCAAGCGCTGACCATATAAATGGCGGCTTTTTTTGAAGCTTTGTCTATGCTTCTTCTTAAGCACTTGCCGTCAATTGCAATGACTTCTCCTTCTGTTATGTTGGCTAAATCGGCAACCCAGCGGGAAAAGCAAATGCTAAATTGCTCGGTATCAATGGCCGCATAAACATCACCAAAGGTATCGTGTGACGGTATACCATTTTCCAAGCCAAGCACTTCAGTGAACCACTCCTCTTTTGCAACACCAAATTCTTCAACAGCAACCCAGTTATCTGCGCCGCAGATAATCGCGCAGATGCTGATAAAGAAAATATCTTGTAGTTGATGCTTCTTTTGTCTATTTACTCTCGGGTCTTCAATGCTTGAAAAGTGATGAATAATAGAAGATGTTGGTTTTGCTGTCATTTT
>CAIZMK010000108.1 GCA_903934035.1 uncultured Methylococcaceae bacterium | reverse complement strand
GCCATATCCTTAATATTGTGCTGCTGGTCGTAGGGGCGAATTCATTCGCCCTGTAAAATTAAGTTCGTTATAAAAGGGCGTATGCAATACGCCCCTACGAAGTTTTGCATCCTGCCCACAATCCGTAGGATGGGTAAAACAAAGTAAAATCCATCAAACACTCGCATGATGGGTTTCTCTAGCGCTCTACCCATCCTACGCAACTGCTTGGGAAAGTAATTATTAAAGACAATAAAAAAGGCCTTCGTTCTCACGTAAGGCCTTGATTTATTTGGTGGGGTGTTAGGGATTCGAACCCTAGACCTATGGATTAAGAGTCCACTGCTCTACCAACTGAGCTAACACCCCGCACTATTGGCGGAGAAAGAGGGATTCGAACCCTCGATACGTTGCCGTATACACACTTTCCAGGCGTGCGCCTTCGACCGCTCGGCCATCTCTCCTAGATTGTTTGTCTTATGAAAATTTTGACAATCGACAAGGATAGTCGAGATCGCGCTTAGTTGCAATGAATTTTTAAGCTAATTCTCTTCTGTTAATGCTTCTAAAGCATTCCAACGAGCATAGACTTGTTCTAACTTTGCTTCTATATCCTTTAACTCATCTAGGGTCTTTGCTATTGCCAATGGCTCTTTTTTATAAAAACCAGATGAACTAATCTGCACTGTTAGTGCCGCTTGCTTAGCTTCTAATTCATCAATCATATCCGGCAATTTATTAAGCTCTTGCTGTTCTTTAAAACTGAGTTTCTTCTTTGTGCTTTTAGGCGACTCTTGTTTAACAACAGGCTCAGTTTTTTTAACTACAGCTACTGGCTTGCTTGCTTCAGCTTGTTTAACATGCCACATCCAATCTGTATAACCACCAACAAACTCATCTACATCACCAGAACCTGTTAGCACATAAACACTAGTAACCACATTATCAAGAAAGGCACGATCATGACTCACTAGCAATAAAGTACCGTCATAATTAACTAACTTTTCTTCTAATAGCTCTAATGTTTCTAAGTCCAAGTCATTGGTGGGCTCATCCATAACGATTAGATTAGCAGGCTTAGTAAATAATCTAGCGAGTAATAGACGATTTTTTTCACCGCCCGATAAGCTTTTAACGGGCGATCTAGCTCTGGCAGGTGCAAATAAGAAATCACCTAAATATGACATAACATGACGTTTATTGCCGGCTATTTCGACAAAATCATTGCCATCGGCAACGGTATCGGCAACGGTCATATTAGGATCTAGTTGATCACGCAATTGATCGAAATAAGCGATTTCTAGTTTAGTGCCCTGCTCTACACTTCCGCTATTAGGCTCTATCTGCTTTAACAAAAGCTTTAACAGTGTTGACTTGCCCGCGCCATTAGCACCGATTAAACCAATCTTATCCCCACGTTGAATTAAAGTAGAGAAGTGATTGATGATTTGCCTGTCTCCGTAACCAAAACAAATATCATCGACTTCAATAACCTTTTTACCTGAAGCATCGCCTTTTTCCAAAGCCAATCTAGCCGTACCTTGTTGTAAACGACGCTGAGCGCGTTCATTACGTAATTTTTCTAAGGCTCTAACACGCCCTTCATTTCTTGTGCGACGCGCTTTTACACCCTGTCTAATCCAAACTTCTTCTTCCGCTAATTTCTTATCAAACTCAGCATTTTGATTAGCTTCATCTTCAAGAGCGGCGGCTTTTCGAGCTAAGTAATCATCATAATTTCCGGCCCATGACACTAAATTTCCACGATCTAAATCAACAATACGTGTGGCTAATTTTTGCAAGAATGATCTATCATGAGTCACAAATAACACAGCGCCTTGAAAGTTAAGTATCTGCTCTTCTAGCCACAAAATACTTTCAAAATCAAGATGATTGGTAGGCTCATCAAGCAATAATACTTCAGGCTCAATCACCAAAGCACGCGCTAAGGCAACTCGGCGCTTCCAACCACCCGACAAACCATTAATTTTTAAGTCGCCTGGTAAATCTAACTTGGTTAAGGTACTTTCTACACGCTGTTGAAAATGCCAACCGTTATGTGATTCAAGCTTATGCTGTAAATCACCCATTTCATTTAAAGCTTTTTCATCATCATAATCCATCGACAAGGTTAGAGCATGATAGCGAGTAATCCACTCACCTAACTCGCCCAAACCGCCAGCAACTGCATCATAAATGGTCGCATCATCAGGTAGTTCTGGAGATTGCTCTAACCACGCCAACCTTAATTCGGGTTGTCGCCATATATCACCATGATCAGGCAAGACATTGCCTGCAATAATTTTCATTAAAGTAGACTTACCTTCGCCATTTCGACCTAGTAAACCTACTCGTTCACCGGCATCTAACTGAAAATCAGCATTTTTTAATAAAGCATGAGTACCATAAGCAATGGAAATATTGGATAAACGTAATAAAGGCATTTTAGAATTTAGTGTTGAGGATAAAGAGATTCAGACACATTATATAGAATAATAATGACGGCTTGATTATAAAGTGACAAATAGCTGTTTTTTAGATTACTGACTCTAGCCTTAGTTGACAATCGCTTACAAAGAAAAACATGAACGATGATTGATTTAGTCATATAAACAGCCATACACTTAATAAAGTAAAGGCTGTTTATCCTAAAATGATTAAAGAGGCTAGCAACTTAAGGCGGTACAACTTCAACTCAGATGAAAGGCTCAAGGCGAATGATTAAGTCAGAGCTTGCAACTTAAGGCTGGGCAGATATTAGGATTAACCCTTCGCCCTTCGCCTTTTGCCTGCTCTTAAACGATTAAGCTTGTGTCCCGTCTTAAATTGGTAGCCATTAAAGCCAATCTACCATTGTGACTCGCCAGTCTCTGGGTCATACATTTCATGAACAATTTTATGGCGATTGGCAATCAACTCTTCAATACTAGGTGAGTTAGTCATCGCGCGTGATATGGCTATTTTCATCGCCTCATAATTGGTGCGATACAAGTCTTTACGATCGACATCAGGATTAGTTGCACATTCTGGTGCTATCCATAACATGGCGATAATACATAAATCATTGGCTTGATCTGCAGGTATAACACCATCGATAACACTATCTAACACTGCATCAGCAACGGCTGACTGCACAGGACCACCAAATAAATTAACATAAGCACTAGATTTGATGGTTACTTTTGGAACGATAATCGTAGCAGGCTTTACTTGTTGATTAGTGGCACGAATAGCAAACATACGGGTATGACCTTCTGTTTGCCCCATTAAAGTTGCAAATGCATTGCCAGCTGGGCCTTTAACACTACCAATCAAAATTTCAG
This sequence comes from uncultured Methylococcaceae bacterium, assembly GCA_903934035.1. Classification (GTDB taxonomy): domain Bacteria; phylum Pseudomonadota; class Gammaproteobacteria; order Methylococcales; family Methylomonadaceae; genus Methylobacter_C. The sequence goes on along the minus strand of CAIZMK010000108.1, from coordinate 1,925 downwards.
GCATAGCATCAGTGCCCTGCCCATCACTTGCAAACACGGTTGCTTCACCAGTTCTAAACCAAATTGTATCTGACATTAAAAACTCCTAGAGTTAAAGTCTAAAAACAGCCATTCTATGATGTATGCCTGATAGCGGCAATAGCTATGCCTAAGTAAAACTTATGGCGAGTAACTAAAACTGGGGTATCTTGAGTGCAGACGAAAGATTAAGCCTAATAGCCAAACAAGTTAAGCTAGATAAAGACATTAGGATTAACTTTTTGCCCTTAACCTTTAGCCCTTAACCTTTAGCCCTTTGCCTGCTCCTAAAAATAACCCAATCTAAAAGCGAGCGCTTAAGCTAAATATCCAGCCTTAAATGGTAGCCAAACCTACTCTTTAAGCACACTCTCACAAAGCTTCGGTAACACTAACTCGACTTGCGGAGCTTTTGTAGGGACTGGATGTTTAGCCTCTTCACTAAACCACCAATCTAAACCAGCATCACAACCATCACCTAAAGGTAATGGCTCTTGAGCTTGACAGGCAGTACTATTTTTAGGGCATTTAAGACGCACATGAAAATGATCATCATGTTTCCACCAAGGTCTTATTTTTCGTAACCAACCTTCATTAGCATAACGATGGCAAAGTTCACGCTTTATACTAGGATTGACAAAAATACGATCAACCTCAGGCATGTCTGCAGCGACTTTTAAAACTTTTTCATTAGCAAGCGACCATTGCTTATAATCCAAGGTATCAGTTGCTGCTAATAAAACCGAAGGCGCACTCCAAATTTCTCGATCACTGACGCTAAGAATATGATTCTCAGCATGTTTTGAGAGTAAAAACCATATATCAACATCTAAGCCTGTTTGATGACTACGATGTCCACTTAACGTCGGTCCGCCTCTAGGTTGCCCCATATCACCAATTAATAAAACCCCTAAATGCTGATTGCTAGTAATCTGCCCTAATTGTTCAATAAATTGTTTTAAATCAGGATGACCAAAAGATCTTTTTCTTGATAAGCGCATCGCTTGAAAGCCACTGCCATTATTTGGTAACGACACGGCACCACTAATGCAACCAGCGGTATAAGAACCAATACTTTGAGCATTGCCTGAATTGGCTGTAGGCTTAGTAACTTTAGCCCACTGCTCAGCTAAAGAAGTTGCGTTACAATCAGCCATTAAGCCCCAAGATAAAAGACTCACTAAAACCATCAAAACTTTTACCACGCAGACACCCACTATAAAACCAAAATAAACCGACTGGCTATTTTACACTAGGGACTAACGTGAAAAGATAAAAAAACACCGTAGGGGACAATGACATGAGTTGCTACCCATCCTACCCAACTATAAAAAGAAATCTACACAAGTCTAAGTACTCGTTTAGCGCATGAGTTAAGTGATTATTTTTGAAACAGGCTCGCAATAATCCGAAGTGCCGTCAGGGGTTATAACCGCAAAGCGAAATTTATAACGCTTCATAACTTCTAAACCTTTGACCTCAATAGTGGCGCGTGTGGTAATGCCAATATCAACCCATACGCCATCCGTTCCATCGTCTGACACTTTAGACATTTGCCATTGATATGCCGTCCCTCTATCTTTAGCTTTAGCCACTAATTTAGCATCACCGGAATGCTCACCATCAAACGCCGCTAGCTCAGGTTTAGGCGTTATGACAGGTTGTTTAGAAATATGAAAGCCACTGCTTAATATACTCGTTTCATCGCTTGCCGCTATGCGCTCTACATAATGAGCTAAGTTTCTATAAAGCGTATCAGCTCGCTCTGCTGCATCATTTAGCGCAGACATCGCTGTGGGCCCACCTTCTTTAGCTGCCTGCATTGCTGCTTCTAAGGCATCGACCACCGCTATTGCCTCTGTTTTAGGAATATCGGGTATAGGAAACAGCGGATTGCCATACAACTG
>CAIZMK010000107.1 GCA_903934035.1 uncultured Methylococcaceae bacterium | reverse complement strand
TGGAATACTTACGAAGACCAGAAAAAGCATTTGTCGAATAACAAATTACGTAAGTATTGTACTGATAATTTCTTATCTTACTTACGTATGCGCGAGTGGTTTGATATCCACGCGCAAATCATGCAGGTGATTAAAGGTGATTTAAAAATGCACCCTAATACCGATGAAGCGGGTTATGAGAAAGTGCATCGAGCTTTATTAACGGGCATGTTATCAAATATCGGTTTTCGTCATGATCCTTATGAGTATTTGGGTGCTAGGGGCTTAAAGTTCTTTATATTTCCGGGTTCTGGGCTCCATAAAATCAAGCCTAAATGGATTATGGCGGCAGAGCAGGTCGAAACCAGTAAGGTTTATGCACGTACCGTGGCGAGAATCGAGCCAGAATGGATAGAAGAATGTGCGGGGCATTTAGTCAAACATAATTACTATGATCCACATTGGCAAAAAAAGACCGGTCGCAGTGCGGTTTCTGTGCGTACTTTATTGTATGGTTTAACCTTGCAAGCCGGTCGTAAGATTCCTTATGAACATGTGGATGCAAAAGCGGCGAGGGAGATTTTTATACGCTCGGCTTTAGTCGATCATGATTATCATAGCAATGCGCCTTTTTACGTGGCGAATCAAAAACTGCTAGAAGAAGTCGGTATTATTCAGCATAAAGGTCGGCGCGTTGATTTAGTCGAAGATGAGCAATGGTTGTATCAATTCTATGATAACAAGCTTCCGCCTGAAATCGTCAGTGGCATTACCTTGGATACTTGGCGTAAAGTTCAAGAAAGAGCTAATCCCAAGATTTTATTTTTAACCAAGGAAGATTTAACGCGTGATCAAGAGCAGGAATATGTCAATGAGTGGGATTTTCCTGATACTTTTCCTAAGGTGTGTTTGGGCACTCGAAACCATGTCAGTATTCCGCTGCAATATCGTTTTGAGCCTGGACATGATGAAGATGGCGTGACCGCGATTATTCCGGTGCATCAATTAAATCAGTTTAGCCAAAGCGCTTTTGAGTGGCTAGTGCCGGGCTTGTTAGAAGAAAAGTGTCTGGCCTTAATTAAAGGACTGCCTAAACAGCTTAGGAAGCATTTTGTGCCAGTGCCGCAAACCGTAAAGCAATGCTTAGAAATAGAGCCGGATTTTAAAGGCTCGATACAGGAATGGCTGAGTTATCGTTTGCGTATACTGACTGGTGAGGCGATTCCTTTGAATGCCTGGAGTCTAGGAGATTTACCTTATCATTTACGTATGAACTTTAGGGTGATTGATGAGCAAGGCCAGTTGCTTGATTATGGTCGTGACTTAAAGACCTTGCAGCTTAAATATACCCTTAAGGCAGAAAGCAGTTTTGATCAGATTGCCGCTGATGAGCTGAATTATACCGGCTGTATTCAATGGGCGTTTGATGATTTACCCGATACTTATCAATTTATACAAAACGGTCTGACCTTAAATGGCTTCCCTGCTATTGTTGATGAAGGTGATGCGGTCGGTGTGCGTATTTTTGATACTGAACAAAAAGCCGCTGTTCAGCATCAAGCCGGATTAATGCGCTTATTTCAACTGCAATTACGCAAGGAATGTACTTATCTGCTTAAAAATATCCCGCAGTCAGCGGCGGCAGAGCTTAGTTATAATCGTTTACCTAAACATCCGTTAACGCCTGTGGTCGGTGAGAGTTCTTATAAAAACGATATGCTTACCGCGATTATCTACAGTGTTTTTGTTGAGGGTAAAACTATTCGTACTCAGCAGGCTTTCGAGCAAAGTTTATTGGAGAATAAAGTCGGATTGATGGGGGTTGCTAATGATGCCGGCAAAATAGCCTTGGATATCATGGCGCTTTATGGCGTTATCAAAAAAGCTCTAGAGCGGACTTTGAAACCGACTGATGCCCTGGCGCAAGATATTAATGAACAACTGAGTTTTCTGGTGTATGCGGGTTTTGTTCGTAATACGCCTTATCAACACTTGCAAGCTATTCCTAGATACTTAAAGGCCATCCAGTATCGCTTGGATAAGTTTGATAATAATCCACAAAAAGCTCAGGAAGTGAGTCGCTATGCCATCCGTTTCTGGAAAGATATAGAGAAAAAGCTTAAGAAGGAATCGGTCATACCTGAACAAGATGCTTTTCGTTGGGCGATAGAAGAATTAAGGGTTTCTGTGTATGCCCAGCAACTTAAAACGGCGTATCCAGTTTCAGCTAAGCGCTTGGATAAGCTTTGGGATGAGCGGGTTTAGAGGATTGGTAGGGAGGCGGCAAATTTGTAGGCCAGAATAAGGCTTTGCTAGCGACAGAGACTGTGAAAGTATTCTTTTTATTCCCCTCTTTAGCGAAGAGGGGTTAGGGGAGATTTGATCTATTAAAAAAATTATTATTAAATATCAATAACCTATGGCTTAATAAAATCCCCCTCGATCCCCCTTTTACAAAGGGGGACGCTAAAATCATAATGCTTTCACAG
>CAIZMK010000106.1 GCA_903934035.1 uncultured Methylococcaceae bacterium | reverse complement strand
TTTCTTGAACTCTATCAATGAATATGTTTATGTATAACCCTATTCCCTGTCTCATTTATGCCTACCATCCTATTCGCAGTCATGCGAATTAGCTTTTTCTTCTGTGTTCTTGTGAGTATCAATCAATTTGAGGAGTTGTTATGTCTGATCAAACAAACTATATACGCTGGTTTAATGAATTAACGATAGATGACGTGCCTCTAGTGGGAGGTAAAAATGCCTCTTTGGGTGAAATGTACCAAGCTTTAACGCTTCAAGGCATAAAGATACCCAATGGTTTCGCTGTGACGGCTGAAGGCTACCGTTATCTATTGAAAGAAGCTCAGGCTTGGCAGCCATTACATCAGATCTTAGATGATCTTCAGGCAGATAATATGGCAGATTTAGCAAATCGTGCTCGACTAGCCAGAGAGCTAATTTATAAGGCTAAGTTTCCAGCTGATCTTGAAGCACAAATACTGAAAGCTTATGCCCAGTTACAACAACAATATGGGGATGACATGAGCGTTGCCGTGCGCAGTTCGGCAACGGCAGAAGATTTACCAACGGCCAGTTTTGCAGGGCAACAAGATACCTACTTAAACATACGCGGTGAAATAGCTTTATTAGAAGCTTGTAAACGATGCTTTGCCAGTTTATTCACTGATCGAGCCATTCATTACCGTATCGATCAAGGCTTTGATCATTTCAAACTGGCTTTATCAATAGGTATTATGAAAATGGTACGCTCAGATCTTGATGCTAGTGGTGTGATGTTTTCCTTAGATACCGAGTCAGGATTCAGCGATGTGGTTTTTATTACAGGAGCTTATGGCTTAGGTGAGAATGTTGTGCAAGGTGCGGTTGATCCTGATGAGTTTTATGTGCATAAACCCACTTTTGAACTAGGTCATCGTGCGGTATTAAAGCGCAGTTTAGGCGCCAAAAAAATAAAAATGATATACAACGATGGACGTACGCGTGAATCGACTCACAATGTCGTCACATCCGAACAAGAACGTAATCGTTTTTGCCTTAACGACCAAGATGTTTTAACACTAGCCGACTATGCCATCAAGATAGAAAAACATTACAGCGCCAAAGCCGGGCAAGCAAAGCCGATGGATATGGAATGGGCCAAAGATGGCATTGATGGCACGCTGTATATTGTTCAAGCACGACCAGAAACAGTGGTCTCCCAATTAAGCGGAATGATACTTGAGCAATATACACTTAAAAGCAAAGCCATTGCCATTGTTACAGGTCATTCCGTAGGCAGTAAAATTGCTACTGGTAATGCGCGTATTATTGAGAATGTCAGTCAACTAGGCAGTTTTAAAGCCGGTGATGTGCTGGTCGCCGATATCACAACCCCCGATTGGGAGCCGATCATGAAAATCGCATCGGCTATTGTCACTAATCGGGGCGGTCGTACTTGTCATGCCGCTATTATTTCTCGTGAACTGGGTGTCCCTGCCGTTATTGGTTGTGATAATGCTACGACAACGATTAAAAATAATACCCCTGTCACTGTCTCTTGTGCTGAAGGTGATAATGGCAAAGTCTATGAGGGTATTTTAAATTTCGAAATACAGAGCACTGACCTCTCAGGACTCAAGCGTCCGAAAACCAAAATCATGCTTAATCTGGGTAACCCTGAGCTGGCTTTTAAAACCAGTTTTCTGCCTAATGATGGTGTAGGTTTGGCACGTATGGAATTTATTATTACCGAGTATATCAAGGCGCACCCTATGGCTTTGATACATCCAGAGCGTGTACAAGATGCCAACGAACGCGCTCAACTTAATGACTTAACACGTAATTATGCAAAGCCTGAAGATTTCTTTATTGAGCGTTTGTCTGAAGGTGTAGGCACGATAGCTGCTGCCTTTTATCCTAAGCCTGTGGTCGTGCGTATGTCAGACTTTAAAACCAATGAATATGCCACCTTATTGGGTGGTCGTGACTTTGAATTTGATGAAGCTAACCCAATGATCGGTTTTCGTGGTGCCTCGCGTTATACGCATCCTGCTTATGCAGAAGGTTTTGCATTAGAATGCGCTGCTATGAAACGGGTGCGCGATGTCATGGGATTGACTAATGTTATTTTGATGATTCCCTTTTGTCGACGTGTACAAGAAGCGCAAAAAGTATTAGCTTACATGGCAGAATTGGGTTTAACACGTGGTGAAAATGGCTTAGAAATTTATGTGATGTGCGAGATACCCAATAACGTTATTTCGATTGATGCTTTCTCTCAGTATTTTGACGGCTATTCTATAGGTTCCAATGATCTAACCCAGTTAACTTTGGGTGTGGATAGGGACTCTGCAATTATTGCCGAAGATTTTGATGAGCGTGATCCTGGCGTTAAAGAAATGATACGCTTGGCTGTAGAGGGCTCAAAACGGAATGGCAAACATTGTGGCTTGTGTGGACAAGCACCCTCTGATTATCCAGAAATGGCTGATTTTTTAGTAGAAATAGGCATAGATTCGATGAGTCTGAATCCTGACACGGTTTTGCAAACCACTCAACAGGTGTTATTGACGGAACAACGCTTAGGGCGTTAATAAATCTACAGTTTTTATAGGATGTGCTGAACGATAGAGACTGTGAAAGTATTCTTTTTCCCCCCTCTTTAGCAACATAGGTATCTACACAAATAATTGTTAGCATTCCCACGCAAGAACGATAACATTGTTGTGAAGATCGTAGGGGCGTATTGCATACGCCCTTATAAAATAAGCCCTATAACATTGGATTTTAAATAAATGGGTGTATGCAATACGCCCCT
>CAIZMK010000105.1 GCA_903934035.1 uncultured Methylococcaceae bacterium | reverse complement strand
TGCACTAGCCGTCATTATTCAGCCCCCCTCTTTAACAACATAGGTATCTACACAAGTTTCTTATCGGCGTGGAAACGATAAAAATCACCTTAGGGGCGTATTGCATACGCCCAACATTGAAAGTCCAATGTTATAGAACTTATTTTATAAGGGCGTATGCAATACGCCCCTACGATCTTCACCACAAGGTTATCGTTCGCGCGTGGGAATGCTAACAATTATTTGTGTAGATACCTATGATTTTTCAGAGGGGCATGAGGTGAATAATTACCACTAGACAGCCATACAAGCAGCACGTTATGCTCACTGACTATGGCTACCAACTTTAAACAGGGCAGTTTTGCTTAAGCCTTCACTTTTATACAGTGCTCTCCTAAAAGCACAGACAAAAGGCGAAAGGCAAAGGGCAAATAATTAAACCTTGTATCTGCGTTGGCTTAAGTTGCTAGCCCAAACTATAACCCTTATCAGAGGCTCGATATGATACTGACACCCGCTTTATTACCTAAGTTAATCGCCGCCATCTCTGAGACATTGGCTAACCATGCCGATGAAGTCACTGAACTTGATCAAACCATCGGTGATGGTGATCATTTAATTAATTTACAACGCGGCATTAAAGCTTTAACCGAAAAGGAACATGAATTAATAGCATTAGATTGGCCTAATGCTTGGCAAAAAATAGGCATGATTTTAATGTCAGCCGTCGGAGGTGCTTCTGGTTCCTTGTATGCAACGTTATTCATGGCCTTAAGCAAAGCAGCAAAAGACCAACCCTTAAGCGTACAAAATTTTGCTGATAATTTTAATCTCGCCGTAGAGGCCGTTAAACACCGAGGCAAAGCGGAAGCCGGTGAAAAAACCTTATTAGATGTTTATATACCCGTTGCTCAGTACTTAAACACCGCAGCAGCTTCTAGTATCACTTTACCTGAAATCTTAAACACGGTCGTAGCGATTGCCATAACCGGCATGGAAGCTACCCGCGACATGATCGCCACCAAAGGCCGTGCGTCTTTTCTCGAACAACGCTCAATAGGCCATATTGATGCCGGTGCTAAAACCGCTGAGTTAATGATTTCTGCGATTGTTGGGGTGATAATTGCGGAATTACCAGCTTCAGAGTAGCTCAAAGCCATGCGTCTTCTTGCTCTATGAGTTTTTAGTCATGCCCGTTTGATCTACTAAACCACTATTAAAATGACGAATAAAGGGATTTTGCACTCATAAACAGTTAATTACTCGATATGCACAGCTTTTTATGGTCGATATGACAACCGGATATAGCCCAAAAATTACTCAACACTCCAGCTTGCACTCAAAACCTCGGCTTGTTTTAAACACAATTCAACCGCTTCATCGGCTTTATCAGGTGGATATTTCCAGCGCCTAAGCGCACGTCTAACCAAATTTCTTAATCGGGCTCGCACGCTGTCACGCTTAGCCCAATCAACTGTCGTGCTATGACGCAATTGTTCGGTAATGTATTTAGCCAACTCTCTTAAATTGTCATCGCCTAGTTCACGCACAGCAGACTCGTTTTGAATCAAGGCCCGATAAAAAGAAATCTCATCGGGATTCAAGCCCAGTTTTTCAGCCTGTGCTAAATCGGCTTGCATGTCCTTGGCGATGGCAATCAATTCTTCAATCACCTGTGCGGTTTCTATGGCACGGTTATGATATTTACGCAAAGATTCCAAAATACGCTCTGAATATTTTTTCTCAGAGACGACATCCGTTTTCATCCGCGCTTTAACCTCATCACGCAGCAGACGCTCTAACAAATCTACCGCGAGATTTTTCTCTTTTAATCTCGCCACATCATCCATAAACTCTGGAGAGAGCAAACCGATGTTGGGCTTGTCTAAACCCACCAAGCTAAAAATATCGTCTACGCCATCGGCGACTATGGCGTTATCAATAATCTGCTTTAGTGCAGAGTTTTTCTCTTCATCAGTACGGCGTTTATCCACGCTGGTGAATTTAGTGATCGCTGTTTTTACCGCCCCTAAAAAAGCAATTTCTTTTTTAAGCGCCGCGACCTCATCCATAGTTGAGCATAAGGTGTAGGCGCTGTTGAGCGCCGTCATCACATCTAAAAAGCGCTTTTTGCCGTCTAGCTCACCACTACGGCCTTGCAAACTTAAAATATGATTCATTGCCCCCGGCAATAACAGCAAAGCCTTGGTTTCATAGTCGCCGTAATCAAAGCCTTGAAACATGCCATGCACAATATCAAGTTTTTCAAGTAACAGCGCATAGGCTTCGCGCGTATCCAAGGTAGGTGCGCCTTTGCCCTTAGAATCCGTATAGGTTTTCATTGCCTGCTTAAGTTCGCTGGCAATGCCGATATAATCGACTACCAAGCCGCCGGGCTTATCTTTAAAGACTCGATTCACCCGCGCAATGGCCTGCATCAGATTATGGCCTTTCATGGGTTTATCGATATACATGGTATGGCAACAAGGCGCATCAAAACCGGTCAGCCACATATCACGAACAATGACTAATTGCAGCGCATCGTTATTGTCTTTAAAACGTTTTTCAAATAGTTTTTTGGTGCTCTTGTTATAAATATGCGGCTGTAATTTAGCTTTGTCAGACGCAGAACCGGTCATCACTATTTTAATAGCGCCTTTATTGGGATCGTCATCATGCCATTCAGGCTTAAGCACAATAATCGCGTTATACAAATCCACGCAAATATCACGGCTCATGCCGACTATCATGCCTTTGCCTGGCATAGTGGCAATCCGAGTAGTGAAATGACTAACCAAATCCTTTGCGACCTGCTCTACCCTTGGTGCGCTGCCGACCAGTTTTTCTAAAGCCGCCCATTGGGACTTAGTATTTTCCCGACTGGCCATATCTTCTTCATCTTCGATAACCTCGTCCACATCAGCATTTAAGGCTTCTATGCTGGCCGAATCAATATCTAATTTAGCGAGACGCGATTCGTAATAAATGGGCACCGTCGCGCCATCATCAACTGCATCCTGAATATCGTAAATCGACACATAATCACCAAACACCGCCCGCGTATCTTTATCTTGGGCCGCAATAGGTGTGCCGGTAAAACCAATAAAACTGGCGCTGGGCAAAGCATCACGCAGATGCTTGGAATAGCCAAAGGTATAGTGACCGGTTTTGGTATTTAACTTGGCTTTATCACCGTAATGACTGCGATGCGCTTCATCACTAATCACCACAATATTGTGGCGGGTACTTAACACAGGATGATGGACTTCATCGGCTAGCAAGGCAAACTTTTGCACGGTAGTGAAAATAATGCCACCCGCTTGCCGAGAGGCCAGCATTTCGCGTAAGTCATCGCGATCACTCGCTTGCACCGGCGTTTGTTTTAGGGTTTCAACAGCTGCGCTAAAGGTATTAAACAACTGGCCGTCTAAATCGTTTCTATCAGTGACCACCACAAGGGTTGGATTATTCATCTCCGGTTGTGCTAATAACTTACTGGCATAACACACCATTGAGATAGATTTACCCGAGCCCTGCGTATGCCATACCACTCCGGCTTTACCTGAACCTGGCACCACTCGCTGGCCATAATCCGCCCGCAACTCCCAAGCCTGATTGTTGCTTTGTTGCGCGGCAATCACCGTGGCCTTAACTGCTTCTCGTACAGCATGAAACTGATGATAACCGGCGATTTTTTTGATGAGCTGGCCGTCATCTTGCTCAAACAAAATAAAATAATGCAGATAATCTAATAACAGCTCTGGCTTAAAAAAGCCTTTAACCAAGGTTTCTAATTGATAATCAAACAAGGGCTTATCGGCTTCATTGGCCACCGTTCGCCACGGTAAAAAACGTTCTTTGTTTGCAGTGAGTGCACCGACCCGCGCCAGTAAACCATCACTGACAACCAGCGCGGCGTTAAAAGTGAATAAATCGCTGATTTCATCTTTATAGGTTTGTAACTGCTGATAGGCTGACCAAATATCGGCACTGGCATCCGCTGGATTTTTTAATTCCAGCACTGCCAAGGGTAAACCATTAATAAACACCAGCACATCAGGCCGTCGATGGCCTTTACTACCTGCCAGCGTGTATTGATTGACCACTAAAAACTGATTGTTGCTGACTGTGGCAAAATCCAGCAAGGCCACATAATCGGTTTTTTCTTCACCATCAACTTTAAACTCAACCTTCACACCCTCTAATAATAAGCGATGAAAAGCGTGGTTACTTTTGATTAATATCGGAAACTCTGGCTTGGCACAAGTCTGTGAGACGCGCTCTAAAACATCGAACGGAATATGCGGATTGATCTTTTGTAGTTGGGATAATAAGCGGTCAAATAATACCACTTGACGATAATCAATACGTTCTGGGTGTTCAGCATCGGGGGCAATGTCGTAGCCACTGATATAGTCATAGCCTATTGATTGAAACCAGTCGAGGCAGAGCTGTTCTAATTGGTCTTCTGTGATCATCATTTAATAGTAGATATTATATAAAAACAATAAGTTGAAAAATGTAATTCATCAAAAATATAAAAATAATTTATAATCTCTATTGTAAATTATTTTATTCATGCCATACTTGCCACGCTTCATTCACCATGTGTGAACAGAACGTTCGGGCCCGATTCATGGCAACATGTGTCGGGTCTAGTTTTTTCTGGGCTTTGCATATTTAATTCGATTCTTTTCTAACTGCTTTATTTTTCCGCTTTTTGTCGCAAGATAGGATGTCTTAAGTAGCCAATAATCTCTACGTTCAGATAACACCACAACGTAATCCTCTGATTTAATCCAAATCACAATCTCATTCTGATTATCTCTTTTTTCTACCCACCAACTGATTTCTGGATTCTCGATACAATTTTCTATAACCCAACTTACCCAGCCTATCCTTTCGCATCGTCGCAAATCTGGTGTTCTTTCATCCTCAATATTACCTTCTTGCACCATATGCCAAAAGCCAAAGTGTTTACCCTTCGTTTCTGGAGTATGTCGGGGACGCACTGGTAGATTGTTAAAGCGTAAATTATTCTGAATAATTGTCTTTAAATAAACAGCGTAAACCCTATCTTCGTAAGTTTGCCAATCACCACAAAACCGAACCAAAGCCGGCAGTTCCATTGCCATTAACTAGCTTCCCATACAAAAACATTAAATTTCCTTTCGGATGGTAATGTACTGTAAATCAAACTTTTAGCTGATCTTTGTTTTATTTGTTCGATGACTGCCAACTTACCTAAATTAGTATTTAATCCTCGATGCACATAAGCCAAAGCTCCAATAAACAAATCGGTTAACTGCAATTGTTTCATTTCATACGAGCGTACATGCTGAATATTTTCAATTGCTTTACGATCAAAATCTAAATGTGCGTTATGTAATACATTTCGCAATTCTTCAATTTTTTCACACCCCTGGGTATCCTTAATATCCAAATAAACACGGTAGCGGTTGCCGTTTTCTAAAATATTACGCAGCACATAAAAAAACATTTTGTAATAAAACAGATTATGATCTTGTTCAAACTCTGCATGCTTTAGTTTTGATTTATCTGGTACAACTAATCCACGAAAGTGTAAATCGGAATGATTAAAAAAGTAATCGACTATTTCACAATAGAAATCATGCTTAGCGTTGGATATTTTTGTCCACTTAATTTCATAGTCTGGTTTTAAACCATGCTTAACTTGAATGGCTCGAATATCGCGTGCTATTTTCCCGCAAATATTTTGCGGACACCAAACCGCACCTAAGACCATAACGGGAATTTGATCATTCTCAAGATGGCAGGATTCATCGCAATAGACATTAAATAACTGGCTCATCTGGTTTCCTGTGCTTTTATTGAATTCTATTTCCTCGATTCCACTACTTTTCATCGAGGCTACTTGCTAACATAGTCATAGCCGATGGATTGAAACCAGTCTAGGCAGAGGTGTTCAAGTTGAATTTCACTAATCATTTAAGCCCCAAGCTCACTAGTAGATATTCTATTTTCTGCCATATCTATTGCAAGTAAAAGCAAGCTTTCTACAAACTCATGTTTATTGTCTGGATACCATATTGGCTGAATATTTAGTGCTAGCAAACGGGATTCTTTTTCTTTTTTTACAGTGATACTATCTGGCTCTGGCAAAATCGCATAGTGTTCGGGTATTTCATAATCATTTTCTTGTTTTACATGATGGAAAAGACTTAATGTCATATCATTTTCTAAACTACAACCTAAAAAAAGGAGAGAATTTGATATGTATAGCTGTCTAAGGGCTTTTGGTAATGGCAATTTAAAATTAAAAGGCTTTCCATATGCTTCATTATATTGGCTTTGAGCTAAAATATAAGAACTTTGATCGTCAGCATCCCCATGAAGCTTCATTAAACATCGCTGCCCTCGTACTAACCTAGAAAAAAAGTTATGTTGCTGTGTTCCATGCATATAGCCATCAAATGCAATATTTTTCTTTTTAAAAACCTGTTCAATAGCATCATCAAAGTTAGTAGTTATAATGCACCCATCCGTAATGAACGGGAGCAAGTTCACAGAGCCTTTTAACTCAGAAACTTTATACGTTGTCCTAATATAATTCGCGAATTCAACTCTGAAGTGCAATTCTAGTATTCATGCAGCCTGCCGATTATAATCGCCAAAAAATACTGCATGGGGTGTTTTATAGTTTAGTGTTTTTCGAGGTCGATGATTGAGTTTTTGCATGACATCCTCAACTTC
>CAIZMK010000104.1 GCA_903934035.1 uncultured Methylococcaceae bacterium | reverse complement strand
GTTATCGTTCTTGCGTGGGAATGCTAACAATTATTTGTGTAGATACCTATGCCTCAACAGCATAAATATTTTTAGTAACTTCAACTCAAACTATTATTGTCGCATTGTGTGCAGAGCTAAATAACCTATCCTTTTAGCTCTATGGATCCATGCCCCAGCTTATAGATGATTTTTTATACCTAGCTATTAGCACTTAGCAATTAAAAGCTAATCGCTCAAGCTACGAAACTGTTCGCTCAGATAATCTATAGCGAATTTCGAGCTATGAACTTAGCTTGGCAGGCTATGCAATAGACTATTCGTGACATAAAAACAGGTTTTCATGTTACGAATACCGGTATTCAGGCTATGCAATTGGGTTATGAAAACATAAACCTAGGTTATCAAAGCTTAGACCTAGGTTTTCAATGCATAATATCGGGTATTCATGATATGAAATCAGGTATTCGAAACATGAAATTAGGTGTTTAAGATATATAACTGGGTGTTTATGATTTGAAATGGGCTAATCAGCTCGTTTTGGTGAGTGAGTGATAACTAAACTCAATGCAACACACGATTTGTTTGAGAGTTTGAGCTGGGGGGGCGCGTTGCTTCACCCCAACCTACGGTTTTAAGAATATTTTCGAAGCCTTTGTGAGTCTATTTTTTAAATATTTACAATACGAATAATCAATCAAATCAAAGTAAATGCATCAATTCAGCTTCTTCTTTTAATTCAGCTTCGGTTTGCAACAATTTTTGCTGACTAAAATCATTAGTGGCTAAGCCTTGAACGATAGATACTTTGCCGTCTTTTACAGTTACAGGAAAAGAATAAAATAAATCTTTAGCTATCCCATAACTACCGTCAGAAACAACACCCATACTGACCCAATCACCGTCAGGAGTTCCTAATACCCAATCTCTCATTTGATCGATAGCGGCATTAGCGGCAGAAGCAGCGCTAGAATGACCAATGGCAGTGATTACCGCAGAGCCTCTTTGTTGAACCGTAGGAATAAATTCATCGAAAAACCAATGTTGATCAACTAAAGACAAGGCAGCTTGCCCCTTAACGGTCGCATGATGTAAATCAGGATATTGTGTGGCCGAATGATTACCCCAAATACAGATATTTTTTATGTCGCTAATTAAAACCCCACATTTTTCAGCTAACTGACTAACAGCTCGATTATGATCCAACCGACTCATAGAAGAAAAATTTTCAGCACCTAAGTCTGGAGCATTTTTTAAAGCAATTAAGGCATTAGTATTAGCAGGATTTCCCGTCACCAATACTTTAACATTTCGATTGGCCACAGCATTTAAAGCCTTACCTTGTAGAGCAAAAATCTGAGCATTAACCTCTAATAAATCTTTACGTTCCATACCAGGCCCTCTAGGCCTCGCTCCAATCAAAAAAACATAATCAACATTCTTAAAAGCAATGATGGGATCATCGGTAATTTCGATTCCATGCAGTAATGGGCTTGCACAATCATTTAATTCCATAACCACACCTTTTAAGGCGTTCATGGCAGGTGTAATTTCAAGCAAATGTAAAATAATCGGTTGCTCAGGCCCCAGTAACAAACCTGCTGCCAAGCGAAATAGCAAAGAATAACTAATTTGCCCTGCCGCACCTGAAACCGCAATATGAACGGGTAATTTCATTTATTTTCCTTAAATCCTTATCAGACAATAGACTTATGTAAGCACACCAAAATTTGAAAAACGAGTATAACCAAGCTCAATTACAGGAAACCCTGAACCTTTAGCTCATAAAGAGCTAGCAATACTTTAGAGGTGAAAACTTAAATTTAGGGCAATCGTATCATTCCTGCCAGTTAAAAACATCCCCACATAGGCATAGAAGTTTCTTTTTGTTGTTATTCACTCATTGCTTAGCCAATTATTTATGAGATTCCATAAAAATTAAACAGCATGAGGCTTCATTAAGAATTGATAATACAGACCGCTTATTCACGGCAGAGTTTATTTTATCGGGTATAATACGACCAAAATCATCGCATTTACGCATAGTCACAGGTAAGTTAATGAAAAAATTGCTATTCCAATTCGACACAGACAGCCATCCCTCCGTTTTTGATACTGTAGTAGGATACGATGGTGGAGCTGATCATGTCATTGGTCATGGTGGATTAACACCAGAAAATATCACTTCACTCGTTGAAGGTACTATTTTTACACGCGCACCCAAAGATAAAAAAAACACAGCTATTTTTATTGGCGGTAGCGACATGATGGCCGGTCAACAATTATTGACGGCAGTAAAAGCCTGTTTCTTTTCAGGTTTTCAAGTCTCTGTCATGCTTGACAGCAATGGCAGCAATACCACGGCAGCAGCAGCAGTTGCTAAACTTGCCGCTAGTGGCACACTCGCTGGAAAAAAAGCGGTCGTATTAGCAGGCACGGGGCCTGTTGGGCAACGTGCGGCAACCCTATTAGCTCTCGAAGGCGCTAATGTCTCACTTACTGCTCGCACCCTAATTAGAGCAACTAACGCTTGTGCTAATATGAAAGCTCGTTTTGGTGTAACAATCACACCGATTGAGGCCTTTGATAATAATGCCAGAGCTCACGCCATAAAAGACGCTCATATTGTTATAGCCACGGGTGCTGCAGGTGTTGAACTTCTCACTTTAGAGCAATGGCAAGATAATCCTACCCTAGAAATGATAGCCGATGCTAATGCTACCCCACCGATTGGCATTGGCGGCACAGACATGATGGATAAAGGTAATGTACGACATGGTAAAATTATCTGGGGCGCTATTGGTTTTGGCACCTTAAAACTCGCCTTGCATCGTGCTTGCATCGCTCATTTATTCACTGACAATAAACACGTACTTGATGCCGAAAACATCTACGCTTTAGCTAAAGACATGGCTTAATCAACATCTTTACTTATGAGCGATTCGGTAATCACTAGGACCTTAGCATCAAGATCAGCAGCCATAAGCATTTTTTTAGCGGGCGTTGAAGCGGCTGATCCTTATTCAGCTATTAAACGCTGCTTGAGTTCAGATGGGCGAAACATAACAATCCAACTAAACCTTGATGACGCTAGCCAAACACGCACAGGCCATTGGTCTAAAATCCATGTAATTGCTATCGGTAAAGCCGCCTGTGCAATGTCTAAAGCAGTTCAAGAAATCATATCTACTGAATTATTATCAGTGCCAAATCTTGCCGTTACTAATTATGAAAATGTAACTGAAGTCGCACAAACAAAGGTGATGGGAGCTGGTCATCCTTTGCCAGACCAAAATGGCTATATCGCCGCCGAATGCATTGCCGAGCGGTTAAGTTCTGCTAAAAAAGATGAGCTAGTCTTAGTGCTAGTTAGTGGCGGTGGCTCTGCACTCATACCTTATCCTGCCTATGAAATTACCCTAGAAGAAAAGATTGCTACTACCAATTTACTGCTGGCATGTGGTGCAACTATCAATGAAATAAACTGTGTAAGAAAACATTTATCAAAGCTAAAAGGTGGTGGTTTTACTCGCCTAGCAGCACCTGCCGATGTCCATGCCTTTATATTATCCGATGTATTAGGTGATGATTTAAGCAGTATCGCTAGTGGCCCCACAGTTCCTGATCCCAGCACCTATTCAGATGCCATCGCTATTTTTTATGCCTATGACATTTGGGATCAAATACCTAGCAATGTTAAGTTACATTTAGAGCAAGGAAAACTAGGCAATCGACCTGAAACTCCTAAAGCCGATGATAGACTATTTAAACACTGTACCCAGACTCTGATCGGCAGCAATGCCATCAGCGTTGAGGCCGCATTGAACGCTGCAGCACAGCTAGGCTACCCAACTCAGTTATATGACAATCATTTATGCGGCGAAGCCAGAGCGGTTGCAGAAACTTTGGTATTGGCAGCAAAACAATTAGTCAATAACGGCATTAGCCACACTCTAGCTTTAGTGGCTGGCGGAGAAACTACAGTCAGTATAAATGGCTCTGGACGCGGAGGCCGCAATCAAGAGATGGCGCTAGCTTTTGCAGTGGCGGCAAAGCAGCATGACTTAAGCGGCAATTGGACATTTTTGAGCGCCGGCACAGATGGTCGTGACGGCCCAACCGATGCAGCTGGCGGCATTGTTGACCAGGACAGCTTAAGCCGTATGATATTAGCTAACTTAGACCCATTAGCTTTACTTAACAACAACGACTCCTATACTGCCTTGCAAGGTTCACAAGATTTACTTATTACCGGCGCAACCGGTACTAATGTAGCTGATTTACAAGTATTATTACTTCATCCTACTATTAACCCACAAACTTTAAAATTTAGGGAAGCCCATGTTTAAAAAATCTATGTCTATCGCCGATTTTGATGATGATTTATTCCAAGCAATGGAAGAAGAGCGTAGTCGTCAAGAAGATCACATTGAATTGATCGCTTCAGAAAACTACGCCAGCCCAAGGGTCATGGAAGCACAAGGATCACAATTAACCAATAAATATGCCGAAGGCTATCCTGGCAAACGTTATTATGGTGGCTGTGAATTTGTTGACAAAGTCGAACAACTCGCTATTGATCGCGCCAAAGCCTTGTTTGCAGCAGATTATGCTAATGTTCAGCCTCACTCTGGCTCACAAGCCAACATGGCGGTATTCATGGCCTTGATTAAGCCGGGTGATACTATTTTAGGTTTAAGTTTGGCAGATGGTGGTCATTTAACCCATGGCGCTAAACCTAATTTCTCTGGCAAAATCTACAATGCCATACAATACGGCTTAGAGTCAGCTAGCGGTGAAATTGATTACGCACAAGTAGAAGCACTAGCCTTAGAACACAAACCTAAGTTGATCATTGCTGGATTTTCTGCCTACTCACGTGTTTGGGATTGGCAAAAATTTCGTGACATCGCTGATAAAGTGGGCGCTTACTTTGTTGTTGATATGGCTCATGTTGCTGGCTTAGTAGCAGCGGGCTTATATCCTAATCCAGTCCCTTTTGCTGATGTCGTCACCAGCACAACACATAAATCTTTACGTGGACCACGCGGCGGACTCATCGTTTGCAAAAGCAATCCTGAAATCGAAAAGAAAATTGATTCCAGTATTTTTCCAGGTATCCAAGGCGGCCCGGCTATGCACATAATTGCCGCTAAAGCCGTTGCCTTTAAAGAAGCCTTACAACCAGAATTTCGTGCTTATCAGCAACAAGTTATTAACAATGCAAAAGCAATGGCTAAAGTTTTCATTGAACGCGGCTTTGAAATTGTTTCAGAAGGTACAGACAATCATTTAATGTTAGTCTCATTAATTCCTAAAGGAATTACTGGCAAAGCAGCCGATGCAGCACTCAGTAAAGCCCACATTACCGTCAATAAAAATGCTGTGCCCAATGATCCACAATCCCCTTTCGTGACTAGCGGTATACGTGTGGGTACTCCCGCTCCTACGACTCGAGGCTTTAAAGAAGCGGAAATGATAGAGATCGCTAACATGATGTGTGATGTCATGGAAAACATGGAAGACGACACGATTATTGCCACAGTACGTGAAAAAGTCAGCGCTTTGTGCGCGCGTTTTCCGGTTTATAGCTAAGGTTAACGCCTGAAAATATTTGTCGGGTTACGCTAACGCTAACCCGACCTACTTGAATTCTCCAATTTGTAACCGCCCCAATAGTATTAGCTTAGGAATTACATGTCAGATATAGAAATTGCCCAACAAGCAACCATGCGACCCATTATCGCTTTAGCTAAAGAACACTACGATATAGACGCCGAGCATTTAGATCCTCACGGTCATTACAAAGCTAAGCTGTCATTAGAATACATTAATAGCTTGGCTAATAAAACCGATGGCAAACTCATACTCGTAACCGCTATAAGCCCTACTCCGGCCGGTGAAGGCAAGACGACAACGACTGTTGGTTTAGGCGATGCTATGAATCGCATGGGCAAAAAAACCATCATGTGTTTGCGCGAGCCGTCATTAGGTCCCTGCTTTGGAGTAAAAGGTGGCGCTGCTGGAGGAGGCTATGCACAAGTTGTACCGATGGAAGACATCAACTTACATTTTACCGGTGACTTTCATGCTATTGGCGTGGCACACAATTTATTGTCTGCGTTAATCGACAATCACATTAATCATGGTAACAGCTTAGATATAGACCCACGTCGCATTCAATGGAAACGTGTAGTTGATATGAATGACCGTGCCCTTAGAAATATCGTGGTTGGTATGGGTGGCGCCGCTAATGGTTATTTACGAGAAGATGGCTATGACATTGTAGTTGCCTCTGAAGTGATGGCGATCTTATGCTTAGCAACAAATCGTGCTGACCTTAAGAAACGCTTAGGCCGTATCATCATTGCTTATAAATCAGACCGCATCACGCCTGTTTATGCGAGCGACTTAAACGCTCAAGGTGCTATGGCGGCTTTATTAAAAGATGCTATTAATCCTAATTTAGTACAAACCCTAGAAAATAATATAGCCATTATTCATGGCGGTCCTTTCGCTAATATTGCTCATGGTTGCAACACCGTAACCGCCACTAAAACCGCTTTAAAACTCGCTGATTATGTGGTTACCGAAGCAGGCTTTGGTGCAGACTTAGGCGCTGAAAAGTTTATTGATATCAAATGCCGTATGTCGGGTTTAACCCCCTCCGCTGTCGTATTGGTCGCAACGATCAGAGCCTTAAAGTTTCATGGTGGTGTTGCTAAAGACGACCTAAATCAAGAAAACTTAGCGGCCCTAAAACAGGGATTTGTGAATCTTGAGCGTCATTATCATAATATTACCCAGCATTATGGTTTACCTTGTGTGGTGTGTATTAATCACTTCACTTTTGATAGTGATGCGGAAATTGCTTTATTACAACAGCAATGTGCGACCATAGGAGCCACTTGTATCGTCTCTAAACATTGGGCTAATGGGGGTGCAGGTGCTGAAGATTTAGCACAAAGTATCATTGAGGTGGTCGATAATCGTGAACCTGGCTTTACTTATGTTTATGATGAAAATCTAAGTTTGTGGGAAAAAATCGAAGCTATCGCAACTAAGCTTTATGGCGCGACCGGCGTTACCGCCAGTGCCAAAGTTAAAGCGCAACTCGCAGAATGGAACACGGATTATGGACAATTTCCTATCTGTATGGCTAAAACCCAGATGTCCTTTTCTACCAACCCTAATGCTAAAGGCGCACCTTCTGGCCATACTTTAGAAATACGTGAACTTAAACTCGCCAATGGCGCTGGCTTTATTGTTGCGATAGCGGGTGACATCATGACCATGCCAGGCTTACCTAAAGTGCCAGCCGCAGAACGCATTGATATAGATGATAATGGCAAGATCACAGGCTTATTTTGAAGCTAGTTCATTTAAGATTTTATGTAGGTTGGGTTAGCGATAGAGACTGTGAAAGTATTATGATTTTAGCTTCCCCCTTTGTAAAAGGGGGACTGAGGGGGATTTTTTTTGTGTTATAGGCTACTAATAATTAATGATTATTTTTAATAGACCAAATCTCCCATAGCCCCTCTTTGCTAAAGAGGGGAAATAAAAAGAATAATTTCACAGTCTCGATAGCGTAACCCTCCAAAATGATCTACTTAGGTTCACACTGAACATACACCAGCCTTCACTATAAATATCATCATATAGCATGCTATTACAATACGACCCTACCCTACTGTTACTCATCTCCATCGCTGGTCTGTATGCAGGGACACAAAACACCCTCGCCGGAGGTGGTTCTTTTATCACCTTTCCAGCATTACTGCTCGCTGGACTCGATCCATTATCAGCTAATATCACTTCGACACTGGCTCTATTTCCTAATCAAATAACCTCATCTCTTGCTGGACGTAAACTAGCGGGTGGCGTTGGTAAACTAAGTTTAAAGAAATTATTTGCACTGAGCATAGCAGGCGGTTTAATCGGTGCGATACTGTTGCTTAATACGCCCATCTCTATTTTTACAAAATTAGTCCCTTGGCTAGTCCTTATCGCGACAATTCTATTCACTTGGGGTAGCTTTCGTAAAAAGCCACTCCATACGACTAAAACAATGCCTTTGCCAGTACTGGCATTAGTACAGTTTTTAATTGGTATTTACGGCGGCTACTTCGGCGGTGGCATTGGTATTTTAATGCTGGCTAGTTTAAGCCTCGCTGGACAACAAGTACGTATGGCAACAGCGACTAAAAACGTGTTAGCCATGGCGATGAACACCTCTGCAGTGATCTTATTTGCTTTCTCTAATCATGTGTATTGGCTGGAAGGATTAGCACTTGCTATGGGTGGTATTGGAGGTGGTTTTTTAGGCAGTTGGTTAGTACATCGCTTACCAGAAAAAGTCATGCGTGGTTTTGTAGTATTAGTTGGCATGACCTTAAGTACTTGGCTATTTGTGCGCTAAAAATAATTATGGATTACCCCAGCGAAACAAATAATTATTTAGTCGAGCACGCAAAGCTTATCAGACATAGCTATAGTCACTGGTTATTAGATGAACTAATTCCTCAAAGCGAATCTGAACTTGACTTTGCAAAACGCTTATTTGAAGCAGATTTTGCCTTAGTTACTCATAACACCGACGCTGAACCCGTGTTTAATTATGCTAACCAAAAGGCTTTAGAGTTATTTGAGTTTAATTGGCAAGACTTCACTCGCTTAGCTTCAAAACATTCAGCAGAATCCGTTAATCAAAATGAACGTGAACGCTTATTAGCACTCGTCACAAAAAATGGCTATATCGATGACTATGAAGGCATTAGAATTTCAAGCACAGGCAAACGCTTTGTTATTAAAAACGCCATCGTTTGGAATTTGGTCGATAAAAATCAAGTCTATCAAGGCCAAGCAGCCTGCTTTGATCAATGGCGTTATTTATAATTACCACTACCCCTAGAGAGCATATCTAAGATCAGTAGACCGGAATAAGACTTTACTAGCGTAAGAGACTGTGAAAGTATTATGACTTTAGCTTCCCCCTTTGTAAAAGGGGGGATCGAGGGGGACTTTATTAAGTCATAGATTATTGATATTTAATAATAATTTTTTAATAGATCAAATCTCCCCTAACCCCTCTTTGCTAAAGAGGGGGGAATAAAAAGAATACTTTCACAGTCTCGTAAGCGAGTAAAGCGTTTCCGGCATAGGTTCTTCCCCTTGCCGGAAACGCCACCACGCGCTGCGCTTGGCTGGTCTTATTCCGGCCTACAAATGATTAACTGTGACAACATCGAATTTCATACGCCCCTACCAGTTATCACCACAATAATTTTAAACTGCAATATAGGGTGGATAAGCAACGCGCATCCTTCGTAGCTGCCATACTAACTTAAGCGCGTCCAACATAATCCATCTTACCGACATCAACACCCATATGCCTTAAAATCGCATAAGTGGTAGTCAGATGAAAATGAAAATTAGGTATCACAAAGTCCAATAAATACGGTAGCCCTAAGAAATTTAATTCATTACTTCCGAACTTTAAATGTATTTCCCGCTGCTCATTACCATCGATTTGTTCTGGGTTCAACGTTTGTAAAAAAGCAATGGTTTTCGCAATACGAGCCTGTAACTCAGGAAAGCTGCTTTCCTTATCTTCATAACTTGGCACATCTACACCCGCCAAACGTGCACCACAACCTTTAACCATATCGGTCGCAATTTGTACCTGACGACTTAGCGGAAACATATCCGGCGCCAAACGACCATTGATAAAAATAGCAGGATCAATCTTCTTTGCTTCTGCATGAGCAGCCGCTTTATTAAGTATTTCAGATAAATTACCTAACATGCGTATAAACGAAGGTACAGAGGCTTGATATAAAGATATAGACATAAGAACTCCAAGTAGTTGATGGATTTGTATTAAGTTAATTGGCAATAAAATGCCAAGGGTTTAAATCAAATGAAATATTGTAATGTAGGGGCGACAGATTCGCCCAGTAATACGAAGATCCAAGATACTGGGCGAATCTGTCGCCCTTACAAGCATAGGGTATCTACACAAGTTTCTTATCGGCGTGGAAACGATAAAAAACACCGTAGGGGCGTATTGCATACGCCCAACATTGAAAGTCTATATCTAATAGAGCTTATTTTTATAAGGGCGTATGCAATACGCCCCTACGATCTTCACCACAATGTTATCGTTCTCGCGTGGGAATGCTAACAATTATTTGTGTAGAACCTATACCTTACAAAATAACATCCGCCTTAGCTAAGGCTCACATAGAGCCAAACTTATTTCTAGGCCAGTTCAATGCTTCCAGTGCCTGCAAACGCTCAGGCGTACCGATATCCATCCAAAAACCTGAATAATATTGACCAGTTACCTGACCAGAACGAATAGCGGTTCGTAATAACAACCCTAACTTACGACTACCCGCAGACAGATCTTTGAATAAGTCAGTATGATAAAGACCAATGCCACTAAAAGTAAGTTGTTTTGATGAAAGCTCACAAACCTGTCCCAACTCATCAAGACCAAAATCTCCCTGTGGATGATGATCTGGATTATCGATAAGCACTAGATGAGCTAAATCTATCGCTTGCTCTTTAAGTTGAGCATAAGAAAAATCGGTAGCGATATCAGCATTAACAACTAAAAAAACACTCTCCCCCAACAAAGGCAAGGCATTAATAATTCCTCCAGCCGTTTCTAAACCTAACTCACCTTCTGCTGAATAGTGAATATTGGCACCATAACGTTGACCATCACCCAAATAATCAACGATTTGTTGACCAAGATGGGCGTGATTAATCACAATATCTGTAAAGCCAGCGCTCACCAATTGATTGATAGTATGCTCAATCAAGGCTTGACCTGAAACTTGTAATAAAGGTTTGGGCGTATGATCAGTTAATGGCCTCATCCTTTCGCCGCGACCTGCCGCTAAAATCATCGCCTTCATGATAAGTGACTCTGTCTATATATTTCGTAAGCCGGCACTACTTGCTCCAGCAAGAACTCTGAAAAAGCTGACAATTCTGGGTATTCATCGCAAACAGTTAGCACATAATTAAGTGTACGTGGAATATCATTAAGATAAGTCGACTTACCATCTCTCAGATGTAATCTTGAAAAAATACCGATCGCTTTGAGATGTCGCTGTAACCCCATTAAATCAAACCAGCGTTTAAATTGCTCAGGCGTTACTGCAATTAATTCTAAGGCAACTAAACGCTGATAATAATCGCTACGCCACTGCGCTATCAGTTCGGGTGACCAACTGATATAACAATCTCGTAATAACGACACTAAATCATAAGTAATAGGACCCATAACTGCATCTTGAAAATCAATAATACCCGGCGAATCGTCTGTCAAAAACATTAAATTACGCGAATGATAATCTCTATGTACGCACACCTGTGGTTGTTCTAAAGCTGAATTGATCAGCAATTCACACAGATTAGTCCATAGCTGATCTGGAACAGACACATCTAAGCTTTCGTTCAAAAACCAGTCTTCAAAAATACCTAACTCACGCTGTAACAATGCCGAGTTGTAAGATGGTAAACCACAATGCTCTAAAGATGTTTGTGACTGAATAATTAATAATGCATCAAAAGCACTTGCATACAACTCTGAGGCATTATCTATTGTTAATTGATCCAAAAAACACAAAGAGCCAAAATCTTCAAGTAACAAATACCCTTCCTCGATATTTTGCTGATAAATAATCGGGACATTGACATGGATTTTAGTCAACAGATCTGCCACAGATATAAATGCGCCTATATTTTCTTTGTCCGGTGGCGCATCCATGATCACAAAAGAACCATCAGGCGTTTTTATTCTAAAATAGCGACGAAAACTTGCATCGCTAGAGGCTAATTGACAAGATTCAACTATTAATAATAAGTCGTTTTCAAGCCAATCAAGCATTGATATTGTTCTTAAGTCGTCGAACATGGTTATATTTAAGTTAGTTTAGTTATAATGCTGAGATAAATGAGGTAAAATGCACATTAGCATTCTATTCGATTTACCTTCTGTAACGCCACTAAACTTAATGCCGCCTATGCTTCGCCGTTTATTCTTGGTTTTTTTACCCTCATTAGTTACTTCAGTCAGTCATGCCAACGATGCCTCGTGGAATTGCGAACAGAATAAAGATAGCAAAGAATGGATCTGTGTAGGTGAAAAAAAAAAGGACCCTACCACAGAACCTACTCCCTCATTAGGAAAAACAGAGCCTGTTAAAGCACCGGCGAGCGAAACAGTCACGAAAGAAAAAGATTACCCAACTAAAGCAACTGAAATTGCAGTTGATAAACCTACCGAAATTGAAACGGTACCGCCCAAAGCCCAATTTATAGATCCTGCACCTATAGCTAATCGTAATCCAGAACCGATTGAAACTAAGCCGACTAGTCCTGCTGTCACCACTGAAGCTAAACCTTCTAACAAAGCTCAAGCCAAGGTAACCCAAACATCGTCAGAACCGCCCCTAAAAACAGCCAAATCAAATAAAAATAATTCGCGATCTGGTTGGAATTGTGGCGCTAGCCCTCAAAAATCCACTTGGAATTGCGAGCCCCTTGGAGCACAAACCAGCTCCACTGAGACTGAAATAGCAGCCAATACTATCTTGGCTGACTCAGAAGCACCGCATAATAATGAACCTGAAACCTACCAAAAGCCGATGCTGAGCTTATTGGATCCTGCTTTTAATCATCAACAAGAACAAATCTTTACTACCCTAACCTCTAAACTTCCTTATGACCCTTGGGAAAATTGCGGTGCTGGCCCTATGAAAAAGCGCAATTTTATTTCGTCTGCAAATCTACGCGAAGTCACGCCTTTAGATGTTAAATCTAATTTCGCTGAAGTTTTCGACAATGAAATCAGTGATTACTCTGGAAATGTACATATTAATCGCGCTGATCAACATGCTATAGCGCACATCGCCAATTACGACAATGTCTCTGATGTAATGAACTTGCAGGGCGATGTTTACTATAATGAAGACACATTAGCCCTTCATACTGAGGCGGCCACTATCAACTTAGCCAATGATCAAGCCAAGCTTCGAGATGTAGAATTTATCTCACCAACCACACCCTTAAGAGGTTGGGCAGGCTCATACTTTCGCAAAAGTAAAACCTTATCCCAATACACTGATGTTGCTTATACCACTTGTCGCCCTGGTAACCAAGACTGGGTTATTCACGCCTCTGAATTAGAAATGGACAAAGTGTCTGGCCAAGGCACGACAAAAAATACCTGGATTGAGTTTAAAGGTATCCCCGTTATTTATACGCCGTATTTATCTTTTCCTATCGATGACAGACGTCTTTCTGGGTTTCTTTCGCCTTCATTTAGCACAACTCGTTATAGTGGCACACTTATAGCTGCGCCTTATTATTGGAATATTGCCCCTAATTATGATGCCACCTTAATGCCTAGGGAATTATCATCCAGAGGCCCGTTAATGGCAGGTAAATTCCGTTATTTAACCGAATATGCCACGGGTAAATTAGGAGCAGAATATATGCCTAATGATAGCCAACTGAATACCTCACGGTATTTGCTATCATTACAAAACAGCTCGGTAATTAATCCATCATTAAGTTCTAACATGGATTTGAATTTAGTTTCAGACAATACCTATATCGCCACCACAGGGACTGCCTTAGGCTTTACGAACTATAATTACTTAAGAAGCTTCGGTAACGTAACTTATAATAAATATGGTTTTAATTTTATTGTAGCAGCCGATAGTTACCAATCAATTAATCCCGCTGCACCAGATACCTCTCTACCCTACAGAAGACTGCCGCAGCTTAACCTTAACTATGCTCATGACTTTAGCGGTTTACCGATACACACCGAAGTACAAAATGAATTTGTAGATTTCCAGCATACCAATAATATCGTTGAAGGTCAGCGCATAAACTCACGTCCTTCTATTAGTATGCCTTTACAAACGGCCAGTACATTTTTCACGCCTAAACTTTCTTTACAAGAAACTGATTACACCCTTAATAATGGAGCAGCTAACTCCCCAGCCGTTATAAGCAGAACGCTACCCACTTTTTCTGCTGACTCTGGCCTATATTTAGAAAGAAACCTTAATCTTGCCAATTCAAATTTTGCACATACCATAGAGCCACGTTTATTTTATTTATACGTACCTTCGGTAAATCAAAACAATATACCGGTATTTGATAGTGCGCTATACGACTTCCAATTTAATACTATGTTTAGAGAAAATAGCTTTAGTGGGACTGATCGCATACAAGACGCCAATCAAATTACTACCGCACTCACCTCTCGATTAATTGATGATAGTACCGGCTTAGAGCGACTTAAATTGAATGTCGGTGAGATATTCTATTTTCGTGATCGTCAAATCGGCATTCCAACAGGACTCTCTAATGGTACGATCGTCAACATGGGCGCATCTAAGGATGCTGAATCTAATTTGGTGACCGAATTATCCAGCGAATTGACTAAGCAAATATCCGTTAACACTGGAGCGCAATGGAATCCTATCCGAAATGACATTGAACGAATCAAAGCTAATATCCATTTTAGAAACCAAAGTAATGAGCTATTTAACATTGGTTATATTTATAGAAAAAATCCTTTAATTCCCGATGGCAGTAACAATATTACCCAAGGTGACACCTCTTTCCGTTGGCCTATCGCCAAAGACTGGCACTTATTAGGACGCATGCAATATTCATTACTTTATCAAGAAGTTCAAGATAGCTTCATAGGTATAGAAAAAGAAAACTGTTGCTGGCGCTTTCGCTTATTAGCTAGGCATTACATGAACAACGTAACGATTATCAACAATCAAGCCGTAATCACAAGTGCTGGCACAACTGTGCCAGGCTCTAGCCAAGAGGGAGTGTTCTTTCAAATAGAACTTAAAGGCTTAACTGGTTTTGGAGATGATGTAGATCAGTTCTTACAAAAAAGTATTTATGGTTATCGGACAACTAAAAAAAATGATTTATAACGACATGATAAAAAAAGCCTTGCTACCTCTATTATTAACGACACTCTTATTCAGTTATTTTTCTGCACAAGCTGAAGTGCTAGGTAAAATCGCTGCAGTTGTAGAAGAAGATATTATTCTAGAACAAGAACTTGATAAAGAAGTTGCCACCATCTCACAAAGAATACGTGCCAGTAACACAGCCATTCCTCCAGAATCAGTATTACGCAAACAAGTATTGGAAAAAATGATCATGGACAAACTTCAGCGCCAATTAGCTGAAAAAGCCGGTATTAATGTCTCGGAAGATCAAATTGCCAGTTCTGCAGCTGATATTGCCCAAAGAAACAATATGTCACTAGAGCAATTTAGAACAGAATTGGAAAGACAAGGCATGCCCTATAAGGCTTTCTTAGATAATATGCGCAATGAAATCATCATTAATCAATTACGTAGCCGAGAAATAGGTGGTCGCATAAAAGTGACTGATCGCGAGGTCGAGCATTATATTGAAACTCAAGGTAAATCTGGCGTTGAAAATGTGCAATATCACTTAGGCCATATCTTGATTGCCCTTAAAGAAAGCGCTTCATCTTCAGAAATACAGAAGGCTGAAGCTAAAGCCAATAACCTAGTTAAAAACCTACGTGCGGGACAAAGCTTTACGCAAATAGCCATGAGCGAATCAGAAGACGATAATGCCTTAAAAGGTGGAGACTTAGGCTGGCGCACCATCAATGATGTACCAACATTGTTTGCTCATAAGGTCAGCCAGATGCAAGCTGATGAAATCTCTGATCCTATTAGAAGTCCTAGCGGCTTTCATATCCTAAAAATGCTAGAAATTAAAGGCCTAGACAGTCACGTAACCACTCAAACAAAGGTCCGTCACATTCTAATTAAAACCAATGAGTTAATTGATGACGACGAAGCCAAAAAACGCCTACAAGCTTTACGTGATCGAATTATCGATGGTGATGACTTTGCTAAACTTGCACGCGCCAATTCTGATGACAAAGGCTCTGCCATCAAAGGGGGGTCACTAGACTGGGTCAACCCAGGCGACCTGGTTAAGCCCTTCGAAGAAACTATGAACAAACTCGCTATCAATGAATTAAGCGAACCCATCCAATCACAATTTGGCTGGCATTTGATTCAAGTACTAGATAGAAAAGCCAAAGACGATAGCGAAGAGCATAAAAAGAATCTAATCCGTGATGCCATACGTAAACGAAAAATAGAAGAAGAAACCGAGCTCTGGATGCGTAGACTACGAGATGAAGGTTTTGTGGAAATTTATCCATAACTGAATAAAATAATCACAACTAATCTAAACTATATACAGAGAGCAGCCGTTGAAAAATCAATTGCAACAGATTTTAAGCAGCACTAATTTAGATGCTCAACGTGACTTAATTAAAGCACTTTGCACTGAATTAAGCATCGATAGTTTAAGCTGTGCAGCAGCCTTACTTAAATTAATACCATCGAATGAACTTTTACTTGTAAAAAATCAAACGCCCACTAGAAGTTTAATTGCAAGCAATACAATTACCGACATAAAAATGATACGTTATCGGCTTGACGTTGGCAGTAAACAACAAATCAATGCCGATCAGCTTAGAAAAGTCTTAATTGAAGAATCTGGAGTTGATAAAAATAACATCAACAATATTCATATTCATGGCTCATATACTCTCTTAGAGTTACCCGATGAAATGCCTCCAGATATATTTTTACATTTGAAAACAGTAGAAATAAATGGACATAAACTAGATATTAAACGCGTAAAAAACAATAATAAAAGACGTGGTAATAACTATATTCGACGTGGCCGTAAGCGTGACAGCAAACCTAATCATTCAGAAATAAAACCTGACAATCACTCTGCTGATTAATTATTTGAGAAAAGAAAAGGTTCGACTTAAATGACTCATTCCTCCCTGAATACAACTGATAATGAGCAATTGCTACCCATATTAGGTTGGCGTGAATGGGTAACATTACCCGAACTTAATATTAAACACATTAAAGCTAAAATAGACACCGGTGCTAGATCTTCAGCTTTACATGCCTTTGCCATAGAACCTTATCAAAAACATAATCAGCCATGGGTTATGTTTGCCATTCATCCCGAACAAAATAATACTGAGTTAGTGATTGAATGTCATGCTGCTGTCAAAGATAGGCGCATAGTCTCTGACTCTGGCGGCCATAAACAGCGTCGCTATGTGATAGAAACACAATTATTACTCGGTTCCGCAGTCATTAACGCAGAAATGACATTAACAAATCGAGACAGTATGTTGTTTCGTATGTTAATTGGCCGTACGACTCTAAATGATCGTTTTATGATTAATTCTAGTGCCTCTTTTTGCCAAGGCATTCCAAATTGCTCTACATCAACACTATAAGTATTAATCTTTTCAGATGTTTTTGCAGTTATCTTTGTAGAACTCTTAGGATTATTACCCCAACCCTAGCCTTCTTCATACATAGGCTAGGATGTTGCAAAAGTCCAATCCAAGCAATTACTGCATTAAGACGATAAGGTTTAGGCGAAAAATTGATGTCGTTCTGCATAGGGTGAATAGTAAAGCTAAACCTCAGAGCTGAATTCGCTTTATAAAAACACTTTTTATCACAGGCCATATTTAATAACGACTCATGAAAGTTTCATGGCTGTACGACGAATCAATTCGTAGGCTGGATTCTGAACGATAGCGATAAACTAACCTTTACCTGAATGCTTCTTCGTGGAATTTATTATTGGATTTTTTTTATCTTGCCTGTTTGCTCTAGATTGCTTTAGGCGAATGAGTTTTCTATTATTAACAGCCTTAATGTAGCTTAGGCTCGCTAAATACCATAGAACCGAAAAAGTTTGCGGAACTCCGCTATGTTCTATGACTTGAGTCAAAAAAGTCTTTATCTTGCGCTTTTCCCATAAAGTTTTGTTAGTATATAAGTTAGGTAATTCGTGTGCACCTAGACTTAATCCTATTAGCTCAAATTAAAGTCAAATATACCGCTTAATCTTGATTTAAATAATCAGATCTTCCCTATATAATTACAATAGGGTATTTAAAATTCATACCTAATCTTTAATCTTAATTAAAATACAAGATTAAAAGGTAAGTTTTGATTGTCTGAGCATAATCATACGTAACCTTCACGATTTCAAGTTGAATATAAAACTGAATATAAATTAAGGTTAGGATCATGAAAACAACAAATTTATTAGTTAGCTCAAAAATCACAAGTACAGATGATAGCCTAGACTACTTGAGTTCGGTATCAAATACTAATCAGAATAGCTCTAACCCATCAACATCAAATCCTTATAGTGACTACTCTAATCCTAGCTGGTTTGCCGCTGCCAGCAACACAAGCACCGTTTATGCAATACCTGCACTAGCCTCAACCGCGCCTGCCGCTACTTTAGTTGGCTCAACGGGTGGTTTTAGAATTAATCTAGTTTGGGACAGCACTGTTAGCACGGCACCATCAACTTTTCAAGCCGGCATTATTAATGCGGCTCAACAAATCTGCAACGCCCTATCTAACAATATAGTTTTAAATATCAGCATAACGTGTTCCGGCACAGGTGGCGGCGCTTATGCCGGACCTAGCGGGGGATTTGGGATGTCTTATGCTACGGTTAAATCAGATTTATTAAGCCATGCCGCAACTGGAGACACTACTTTCAACGCCCTACCCACAGGCACATCTATACAAGGTC
Source organism: uncultured Methylococcaceae bacterium (assembly GCA_903934035.1). GTDB lineage: Bacteria > Pseudomonadota > Gammaproteobacteria > Methylococcales > Methylomonadaceae > Methylobacter_C. Next base: position 11,792 of record CAIZMK010000104.1, on the reverse strand, counting down.
AAAGCACAGTTGTAGTTTGGAATGCTCAACTTAAACTTTGGGGATTGGCAACATCTGGTACCAATGATGGCAACGCGACATTTGCCAAGGATATAAATTCTAGTTTGTTGCCTGGCGTTGCTCTACATGAGTTAACCCATGTACTAGGAAGAATTCCTTATGGCCCAACACCAGATATTTTTGATTTATTTCGCTATACCTCTCAAGGAAATTTACTTTTTACTGCCACAAGCCCCTCTGCCGCGTCTTATTTTTCTTTAGATGGCGGAAAAACAAAAATAGCTGACTACGGCATAAACTCAGACCCTAGTGATTTTCTAAATAGTGGCGTACAGGGCAATATCGACCCTTTTGATGAATTCTATAATGGCTCAACAACCCAAACACTAACTGCAGTCGACCTAAAGCAATTGGATGCCCTAGGCTTTACCATAAAGTCAACAAATCCAACTCCAACTCCGGTTCCTAGCAGTGGAAGCATAGCCACTTTCTTAAGCAACCTTTCTAGCCTTGGCACAAGTAGTTTTGCCATTACTGACAGCTCTGCAAACATAGCTCTGAACATTGATGCATTGCAGACAAATAACACTAAAATTTCTAGTATTACTCAAAGCGGCACAGCAGCGGCATTAGCAATAACCGCGACTCAACTCAGTGCTGATGCAACCGCTCTTAACAAGATTAGTGGCAGCTATAATTTAACTGTCTCTGGCGTTACTGGCGCTACTGTAGCCACTACCGCTGCCAATACGCATGTAAGCTCAATGACCGTAACCGATACTGGAGCTAACATTGTTACTAATTTGGCTGCTTTGCAGACTAACGTCACTAAAATCTCTAGCATTACTCAAAGCAATATTGGCACAGCCTTAGCTTTAACAGCCTCACAATTGACCGCAAATTCCACTGCACTCGGTAAGATTAGTGGTAGCTATACTTTGACCGTTTCTGGTGTCACTGGAGCTGCAGTTGCAAGCACAGCAGCAAACACCCATGTTAGCTCAATGACCGTAACCGACACCGGCGCTAATATTGTCGCTAACATAGGCACCTTGCAAAATAATGCCGCCAAAATCACTAGCATTACCCAAAGCAATTTAGGTACTGCTTTAGCTTTAACAGCCACACAACTGATCGCAAATTCCACTGCACTCAGTAAAATAATCGGTAATTATACTTTAACAGTTTCTGGTGTGACTGGAGCTACAGTTGCAAGTACAGCAGCAAACACCCATGTTAGCTCAATGACTGTAACCGATACCGGCGCTAATATAGCCTCTAATTTAGACACTTTGCAGAACAATATTGCAAAAATCACCAGCATTACCCAAAGTAATATTGGCAGTGCTTTAGCCATAACTGCACTACAATCGTCGGCAGACAACGCATTATTATCTAAAATTTCAGGCGCTATTAACTTAACCGTCACCGGAAATACATTAGCCAACAGCCTTTATGACACCACTAATAGTCACGCTACTTTGACTGGTGGCGCTGGCATAGATACTTTTAATATTTCTGGCATTGATACTATTACTGATTTAGGTAATGGTGGAGCGGACATAGTTAAAATAGCTTTAGGTGCATCTGCCGTTTCAACCTTAGCGGATTCTTGGACTGCAACCGCTAGCACATCAAATGCAGCAAGTGCTGCAACCATCAATACCAATGGCTTTAATGTTAATTTAGCTGCGGCAACAGGCACTAGTGGCTGGACAATTAATGCCACCGGCACTGGAACCACCAGTATTACAGGCTCTATCAAGAATGACACCATCAATGGCAATACTAGCGGAGGATTAACTATTAATGGTGGCGGTGGTTCTGATAGCATCGCTTTAGGCACACATACAAATGCAGATACTATTTATCTGGTTAATAACAACAAAGTAACAATCACAGGCTTTGGTAGCTCAACAGGCAGCGTTACTGACATACTTAACGTTACTGCAACTGGCAACGCCTTAGCAGGCCTTACACTGCAAAATAAAACCACACTTGCAACAAATAATGCTCCTTTAGCAGCTAATTCTTCAGGCTTAGTTTTTAACTATGCTAATGCAGGTACTGCACTAACAGCAGCGAGTGCAGCAGCGCTATTTTCAAATACACAAGCTACCAATAAATTTGCCATTGCACCAGGTAGCGGCATAGAGTTACTCATAGAAACGGGTGCAACTGCGGCTTCAACAACCAATCATGTTTGGAAAATAATAGATACAGCTGGTGTTTTTTCTGCAATTGAACTAACAGGAGTAACAGTTGCTGCTGGCCATAATATTACATTCGCTAACTTTCATTAATCCATAAAAAAGCCGTTCATATCAGACAGAGCTTGTTATGAACGGCACAATTAAAATTTGGACGCTAAGATATTATTGCTAAGCCCCTTAACTACTCATAGTTAAGATAATGCACATGCTTTAAGTCATATAGATCAGATAATAAATCAGTCACTCATAGGATGCGCTTCACTATCGTTCTGCGCATCCTATATATTTTTTCTTACTACAACCTTTCTTTAAGAATTTTATTCACTTCGGCGGGATTAGCTTTGCCTTGCATGGCTTTCATCACTTGGCCGACAAAAAAAGCGAACATCTTATCTTTACCGCTACGGTATTGTTCTACCTGATTCGGGTTATCTGCGATAATTTTATCGATAATAGCCACTATCGCACCCGTATCGCTAATCTGTGTTAAGCCTTGTTCTGCAATAATATCATCAGCGCTTGCAGCAGATTGCCATAGCAATTCAAACACCTGTTTAGCTATTTTTCCAGATATGGTTCCATCACCAATCCGCGTTAATAAACCCGACAACCGCTCATCATTGATCGGCGATGCACTAATATCCAAACCCGCCTTATTGAGTGCAGCCGACAAATCGCCCGTAATCCAATTAGCGCAAAGTTTAGCCTCACAGCCAGATTTTTTATTTACGGCTTCAAAATAATCCGCCAAAGCTCGACTAGCTGTTAATATCGCAACGCTTTCTTCATCTAATTGGTAATCTACTTTAAAGCGTTGCTTTTTAGCATCGGGTAATTCAGGCAATTCAGTTTTTATTTGCGCTTTAAAAGCTTCATCAATAATAACAGGCAATAAATCTGGATCTGGAAAATAGCGGTAATCGTTGGCCTCTTCTTTACTACGCATGGAGCGTGTTTCATCTTTTACCGAATCATACAAACGAGTTTCTTGTACGACTTTACCACCACTTTCTAGCAAGGCTATTTGTCTTTCAACTTCGTGATTAATAGCTTTTTCAACAAACTTAAAGGAGTTGATGTTTTTAATTTCAGCGCGAGTACCAAATTCAACTTGGCCTTTAGGACGCACCGAGACATTGGCATCACAGCGAAAAGATCCTTCTTGCATATTACCGTCACAAATACCTAAATAACGCACTAACTCATGCAGTTTTCGCATGTAAGCAACAGCCTCTTTGGCATTACGCATATCTGGCTCAGAAACAATTTCTAATAAAGGTGTGCCAGCACGGTTTAAGTCGATACCTGTCAAACCATGAAAATCTTCATGCAATGATTTACCTGCATCTTCTTCTAAGTGTGCACGAGTGACGCCGATGCGTTTAATTACACCATCAACCTCTATATCCAAATGCCCTACTCCGACTATCGGATGATCCATTTGACTAATTTGATAGCCTTTAGGTAAGTCGGGATAAAAATAATTCTTTCTAGCAAAGACTGAATACGGCGCTATATTCGCCTCAATCGCCATACCAAAAATCACCGCCATGCGCACAGCTTCTTGATTTAAGACGGGCAAAACCCCTGGCAAGCCCAAATCAACTGCGCAGGCTTGGGTATTAGGTTCTGCACCATAAGCGGTGGCAGCTCCCGAAAATATTTTTGAACGTGTTGATAGTTGAGTATGTATTTCTAAACCGATGACTGTTTCCCATTCCATTGCTATCTCCTTATTCAAAACCAGTAGGTATAAAGTTGTGCCAATCAGTTACTTGTTGATACTGATGGGCAATGTTCAACAAGCGATCTTCAGAAAAATAATCACCAATTAACTGCAAACCAACCGGCATACCCGCAACAAAGCCAGCAGGAATAGACATAGCTGGCACACCGGCAAGATTAATAGCAATTGTATAAATATCTGACAAATACATGGCAATAGGATCATCCATTTTCTCACCAATACCAAATGCGGTGCTCGGTGTGACAGGCCCCATAATGACATCAACACTGGCCAATGCAGCTTTGAAGTCTTCACTGATTAAGCGGCGTATTTTTTGGGCTTTCAAATAATAAGCATCGTAATAACCAGTTGATAAAGCATAAGTACCCATCAATATGCGACGCTTGACTTCTTTACCAAAGGCTTCACCTCGTGAACGCGTATAAAGATCAGTTAAATCGGTTGGATTATCACAGCGATAACCATAACGCACACCATCAAAGCGCGACAAATTTGCGGAACACTCGGCGGGCGCAATCACATAATAAGCAGGAATGGCTAATTTTAAATTAGGCATAGAAATGTCGATAATTTCAGCACCTAGTCGTCGATATTCATCGATTGCAGTTACTAATGTTGCAGCGACATTTTCATCTAAACCTTCGCCAAAGAATTCTTTAGGTAAACCAATTTTCAAACCGACTAAAGACTTATTTAAGTTAGCTCGATAATCAGGTACGGGCACATCAACACTGGTTGAGTCTTTTTCATCAAAACCTGCCATAGCCTGCAACATGATCGCAGCATCTTCAGCACTACGCGTCATCGGGCCACCTTGATCCAGACTAGACGCATAAGCAATCATGCCATAGCGAGACACACGACCATAAGTAGGTTTTAAACCTGTTATGCCACATAAAGCTGCTGGCTGACGAATAGATCCACCCGTATCTGTTCCGGTTGCGCTCGCCGCTAGCCTTGCAGAAACAGCAGCAGCCGAACCACCCGATGAACCACCAGGGACACTATTTATATTCCAGGGATTTCTAACAGCACCGAAATAACTAGTCTCATTAGATGACCCCATCGCAAACTCATCCATATTAAGTTTACCTAACATGACCGCACCAGCCAGGTTAAATTTATCTACCACCGTTGCATTATAGGGTGCGCTAAAATTTGCCAACATTTTAGAACCACAAGTCGTCACTACACCTTGAGTACAAAAAATATCTTTTTGAGCAATGGGAATTCCTGTTAATAGATCAGCCGTGCCGTTAGCTATTCTTTGATCCGCTGCTTTAGCTTGAGCCATAGCCAGTTCTGTCGTGACTGTTATATAAGCATTGAGTTGTTGGTGCTGATTTATTCGATCTAAAAAGCACTGTGTAAGCTCTACACTAGAAAAGGTTTTTGCCTGTAAACCTAAACTTAATTCTGCGAGTGTTTTATTATGCATGAAATATCTATCCCTTATTCAATCACTTTAGGAACTAAATAAAGTCCCGCTTCAACTTGTGGCGCTATCTCTTGAAATGCTTCTCGATGATTTAATTCCGTGACCTTATCAACTCTTAGGCGCTGCGCTTGATCCATAGGATGTGCCATTGGCTCAACATCATCAGTATTAACTTCACTCATTCGGGTCATTAAATCAAGCATGCCCGATAAATCGTTGGCATAAGCGGCTACATCTTGTTTATCGATACCCAATCGCGCTAGGTGCGCAATTTTATTTACCTCATCCGCAGTTAATGACATCTTGTCTCCTTGGTTTAATTTAAAACAGATTAACGATCAATAAATTATTTATCGTAGGCAGATATTAGATAGTTGCACACAAAAACCAATAGAGTTGCTGTCGAAACAAAACACAATGTTGCATGCGCATTAAGTTTCATCTTGTTTGATCTTGTGTCGCTGATCTTTGCCGCGTATATTACTACAAATATCCCAGTTATATCTTGCTTAAATACCCACTTGATTGATACAGTATCGCTATTAAATCCCAAAATATTGTTTATAAGGAAACAGCTAAAAATGTTCAAACGAATTCGCGGTCTTTTCTCCAATGATCTTTCGATAGACCTCGGCACTACTAATACATTGATCTATATTCCAGGACAAGGACTAGTCCTCAATGAACCTTCAGTAGTTGCCATTAAAGATGATAAAATTCGTGGTTCAAAAACAATTGCTGCAGTAGGTGCTGATGCAAAACAAATGCTAGGTCGCACACCTGGTAATATCACAGCAATTCGTCCTTTAAAAGATGGCGTGATTGCTGATTTTGCTATTACTGAACGTATGCTACGTTTTTTTATAGAAAAAGTTCATAAAAAGAATCGTTGGTTAAGACCCAGTCCACGCATTCTTATTTGCGTACCTTGTGGCTCAACTCAAGTTGAAAGACGTGCAATTAGAGAATCAGCAGCAATGGCTGGTGCTCGTGAAGTCTATCTTATCGAAGAGCCCATTTCAGCAGCGGTTGGCGCAGGCCTTCCCGTTGATCAAGCCAGTGGCTCTATGGTTTTAGACATAGGCGGAGGCACTTCAGAAGTTGCTATTATTTCTCTTAACGGCACAGTTTATTCAAACTCTGTACGTATTGGCGGTGATCGCTTTGATGAAGCGATTATCAATTATGTACGAAGAAATTATGGCATGTTGATAGGCGAAACCACCGCCGAAAGAATTAAAATTGAAATAGGTACTGCCTACCCTGCAAACGAAGTCAAAGAAATTGAGGTTAAAGGTAGAAATTTAACCGAAGGTGTACCTCGTAGCTTTACTGTAAACAGCAATGAAATTTTAGAAGCCCTACAAGAACCTCTTTCAGGCATAGTTAGAGCAGTAAAAGTTGCACTCGAACAAACACCACCTGAACTTGGCTCTGATGTTGCGACTCGCGGCATTTACTTGACGGGTGGTGGTGCTTTACTAAAAAATATTGATTTATTAATTTCTGAAGAAACAGGACTGCCTGTCCACATCGCTGACGACCCTCTCACTTGTGTTGCTAGAGGTGGTGGTATGATTTTAGAAATGCTCAACAAAAAAGGGCTTTCTAACTTCTCTTTAGAATAATTTAATTATTTACAAAACTTTATCGTATTAAATTCAAACCTAACTCCTTAATCAAAGTGCAATAGCTCTCTTTAAGGAGTAGTAAAATCAATATAAGCAAACTACATGAAGTTTATATTAATTAAAGCTACAACCACAATAGAGTTACCGCACTAAAATGAGGCATCAGCTATAAAACTTATATTTGCCACCGGCCCCTCTATCAATACCCGCTTAATGGTAGCCGTACTCGCATCAATTACATTATTGGTGTTCGAACAGAAAAGCCCTAGCATTAATACTCTACGTAGCACCTTATCGTTTTTTGTCGACCCTTTGAAATACTTGGTTGATTTACCTTCATATGTGATTGAACAAACATCTGACTCTATCAACTCTTACCAAAGTTTAAAACAAGAGAATCAAAGTTTGCGTCAAGAACAGCTAGCGCATCAAGCAAGATTACTTAAGTTCTCAGCTTTAGAAAAAGAAAATATTCGCTTAAGAGCGCTACTTGAAAATTCCTTTAAACTAGGTGAACAAGTATTAGTTGCAGAATTATTATCTGTCAACATGGCACCTTACGAACATATAGTTGTTGTTAATAAAGGCACTCGTTTTGGCGTACACCCTCAACAACCTGTTTTAGATGCCAATGGTGTTGTCGGCCAAGTTTTTCGCGCCTTACCCATGACCTCAGAAATCATGCTAATTACCGACCCGAATCACGCGATACCAGTCCAAGTCAATCGCAACGGTTTACTAACTATCGCCGTAGGTAGCGGCCAAATAAATAAGTTAATCCTACCTTTTTTACCTAGTAATGCAGATATACACCCCGGAGACTTACTCATTACATCGGGTTTAGGCGGAAGTTTTCCACACGGCTATCCAGTTGCTGTTGTTGATGAGTTTACGCCACAACCTAACAAAGCATTTACAACCATAACAGCCACACCCAAGGCCTTATTAGATCGAAATCGTGAATTAATGATAGTCTGGAGTAAATCAACACCTGTACCACTGATTTCTAAGTCAACAGAAAACGATACCGAGCCTACTAACCATGAAAGTAAATAACAACTCAGGACTCATTCGGATTTTAGTGACTTTAGGTCTAGCAATGTGCTTACGAATTGTCCCTTTACCCGGAAATTTAGCCGTATTTAATCCAGACTGGGTGTTGCTAGCCTTGATATTTTGGTCTCTAACCTTGCCCGAACGAGTAGGTATTTTTCATGCATGGACTTTTGGGTTATTAACCGATGTTTTAACTGGACGGCTATTAGGGCAATATGCTTTGGCTTATGCTTTAGTCATTTACATATGCCTAAACTTTCACAAAAGATTACGTCACTTCCCATTGCCGCAACAAGGCTTGTTCATCTTCTTTTGCCTATTGTTATCCCAATTATTATTATTCTTCATCAAAAACATCCAGCATCCAGCTCAATTACACGCTTCTTTTTGGCTACCTGTATTTACCGGCACTATGGTGTGGCCGATAGTTTATGGCATCTTACGATTTGTTCGTTTGCCACAACGCATGAGATAAAATAATAAAATCCATGTATACCATCAAAGACCATTCTTTAGAAAATCGTTTATTCCTAAATCGCATTGTTACCTCATTCTTCGTTATTATCCTTTTAACATCAGGATTGATTGTTCGACTTATATACCTACAAATCGTAGGTAACGAACACTACTCTTCTCTAGCAAAAGACAATAGCGTAAAGATCGTTCCTTTAGTACCCACTCGAGGCATGATTTATGATCGTAATGGCAAAGTTCTTGCTGAAAATACCCCCTCTTATAGCCTAGAACTTATCCCTGAGCAAATCAGCAACATGGATGAAACCTTATCAAAGCTACAAACCCTCCTAGCTATACCTACTGATAAAATAGATCTTTTTCAAAAACTTCGTAAACGTCAAAAACGCTTTGTTAGTACGCCTTTACTTTTAAGTATGAACGATGAGGAACTTGCTAAGTTTGCTGTAGCAAGGCCTTACTTTCCAGGTGTCGATATTCATACTCACTTAGTACGCCACTATCCCTACAGTGATTTAGCGGCGCATGTTATTGGCTACGTGAGTCGCATTAATGAATCAGAGCTCAAAGATTTACCAATTTCAGAATACAGAGGATCAACTCATATCGGCAAACTGGGTATTGAAAGTTCTTACGAAAATGATCTGCATGGTAAAACGGGTTATGCAGAAATAGAAACCAATGTACAAGCACGGTTGCTCAATACTCTAAACGAAGTTAACCCTGATCCTGGTGCAGATCTTTATTTAACACTGGATATTGATTTACAAAAAACAGCTTATGATGCTCTTAATGGCTTTAACGGAGCAGTTGTCGCAATCGACATTAAAACGGGCGGTGTTTTGGTGTTTGTAAGTCGTCCTGGCTTTGACCCCAACCCATTTGTAGTAGGCATCTCTAATGACACCTACCAAGCATTACAATCATCAGAAAACCAGCCTCTTTACAACCGAGCATTACGAGGACTATATCCTCCTGGCTCTACGGTTAAACCATTCGTAGCATTAGCAGGTCTTGAGTTCGAAGCAATAAGTCCAGAACAACAACTGTTCTGTCCTGGCTACTATCAATTACCCGGGGTAGATCACCAATACCGCGACTGGAAAAAAGGTGGCCATGGTTCAGTGGATTTAAATCAAGCAATTACTGAGTCGTGCGATGTGTATTTTTATCGACTTGCTTCTATGCTAGGTATAGATCACATGCACAGTTTTCTTCAGCAATTTGGTTTTGGAGAAAAAACAGGCATTGATCTGATCGGTGAAAAAACAGGTCTATTACCCTCACGCGAATGGAAGCTTGCACAGAAAAAACAATCTTGGTATCCAGGTGAAACATTAATAACTGGAATAGGCCAAGGTTATCTTCAAGTAACGCCCTTGCAACTTGCTAGAGCCACTGCAACCTTAGCAAACCAAGGGCATGTTGTTACACCTTTTCTGGTTGATAAAATAGTTAGAGCCCATGAAACAAGTCCCGGCCCAGAAACACACAAAGACACCATAGCTCTTAAACAAGAAAACGTTAATACGGTCATTGATGGCATGATCAATGTGGTTCACAGTGCAAGAGGCACTGCCAAAGGCATTAATACTCATATTAATTATCAAATTGCAGGAAAAACGGGAACTGCTCAAGTTTTAGGTATTAAACAAAACGCCAAATACAATGAAAATAGCATCGACTTTAGGTTTCGTGATCACGCGCTTTTTGTATCATTTGCACCTGCTAACGATCCTAAAATTGCGGTAGCGGTTATCGTTGAAAATGGTGGCCACGGTGGCTCTGTCGCCGCCCCCATTGCAGGTCAAGTCATCAAGCAATTCTTAAAGGATAATAATGAAAACTGAAACTCGTCACGAGCATTTTGAACCGCCTTCACTATTAGGAACTATCCTTAGAAAACTACATATTGATATCCCATTATTTATTGGCTTATTGCTGGCTTCAATTTTAAGCTTTGTAATTTTGTATAGTGCTGGCAGTCAAGATATAGATGTACTTATACGACAAGCTCAACGAGTCGCCTTAGCTTTTCTTTTAATGACTATTATTGCTCATATTGATCCTTATCAATTCAAACGCTATTCAACATTACTTTTTAGCTTAGGTATTTTATTACTGATCGCAGTGCTCATTATGGGGCAAATTGGCAAAGGCGCACAGCGCTGGCTGGAACTCGGACTATTTAGATTTCAACCCTCAGAAATGATTAAACTGACTACGCCAATGATGATTGCTTGGTATCTAGCAGAGCATCCTATGCCACCTAAGAAAAAACATCTAATCGTGGCTGGCTTGTTAATAATAATACCCACTGTATTAATCGCTAAACAACCTGATTTAGGAACAGCTCTGTTGGTTTTTAGTTCAGGAGCCGCTGTACTGTTTTTTGCTGGCTTATCTTGGCTTTTTATTGCAGCGATCATTACAATCTTATCAGCATTAACGCCCATTTTATGGCACTTTATGCACGATTATCAGAGAGATAGAGTACTAACTTTCTTAAACCCAGAAGCGGATCCTTTAGGCAGAGGTTATCATATCATTCAATCTAAAATAGCAATCGGCTCAGGCGGCATTTATGGAAAAGGTTGGTTGGGAAGCACACAATCAGAACTAGATTTTTTGCCGGAAAGCTCTACCGACTTTATATTTGCTGTATTTGCAGAGGAGTTTGGTCTATTTGGTGGACTCTCATTATTAACGCTCTACCTAATAATAATAACTCGTTGCCTTTATATCGCAAGCCAAGCCCAAGATTCATATAATCGATTATTAGCCAGTAGTCTTTCCTTAACTTTTTTTGTTTATGTGTTTGTCAACATAGGCATGGTCATTGGAATACTTCCTGTTGTCGGCGTCCCTTTACCTTTGATTAGTTATGGTGGCACCTCTATAGTTACCCTGTTATCTGGCTTCGGTATCTTAATGTCTATACATACCCATAAAAAATTTCGTTAAAACTCATCATATCTAATCTAACATTACCCTTACTGCTATGTAAGTCGGGTTAGCGATACCGTAACCCGACAAAATAGCCTACAAAATATCAGCTTAAGCTATCGAGACTAGGGGATATTATGATTTTAGCTTCCCCATCAGTACATTTCACTCCAGAGTGACAGGTCGCGACCTACCCCTACAATACAATCGATTTAATGATTCTTAGATTCAACTCATAAGTGCAATTCATTTTTAACAGAATTGAAAGTGGTTAGCTGATATAGTTC
>CAIZMK010000103.1 GCA_903934035.1 uncultured Methylococcaceae bacterium | reverse complement strand
CATTATTTATAGTTCCTATGCCGGAAACGCTTTACTCGCTTTCGCTCGAAAAGTCTTATTCCGGCCTACACAAGATCATCATGAGTGGATGCGTAGGTCGGATTAGCGATAGCGTAATCCGACAAAATACTCTACACAATGTCGGGTTACGCTATCGCTAACCCGACCTACACCTGAATTAAATCAGGGTTTATATATATTGTAGGGGCGTATTGCATACGCCCTATTAAACACGCCTTTTTGCATACGTTCTTTTGCAATCACCAACCAACAATTTTGAAGCTTAGATAAATGGGCGTATTCAATACGCCCCTACAACTGTAGGCCGGAATAAGACTTTATGAGCGTAGCGAGAAAAGCGTTTCCGGCATAGGCACTGCTCCTAAGCCAGAAACCCCACCACGCGCTCAGCTAGCGTGGTCTTATTCCGGTCTACAATTATTCCAATCCTTAAATAACCCCGCTATCAATGACAGGCATAACCCAGTACTGTATGCCGGAGCCTTTAAAGTCCCTTCGTAGTTGCGCTAATAAATTAGGTAATTCTTGTTCGGGTATATACATCTGAAAACGAGTGCGTCTTTGCCGTCCGGTGACTTGTTCAGCCAGTGATAGCCCCTTGTTATCATGATGATGAGCGTAGACCTCAAAACTACTAAAACCATGTTCAGTTTCCATGACTAGCAATTGGTCTACCAGCATTTCTTCAAGGCTCGGTGGAATATTGAGCGTCACTAAATATTCGCTGCTCATGCTTCTATCTCCTTAGCTAAGCCAAATAATTTATATAATATCGGCAATAAGAATAACGTTAAAAAGGTAGACGATACTAAGCCACCAATGACCACAATGGCTAAAGGTCGTTGAATTTCTGAACCAGGCCCAGTGGCAAATAATAAGGGTATTAGGCCAAAAGCAGCAATGCTGGCGGTCATCATGACTGGTCTTAATCGTCGTGATGAACCTAAAGTGACTACTTTCAGCAAATCCATACCGGTGGCTTTGAGTTGATTGAAGTAACTAACCATAACTACACCATTAAGTACTGCTATTCCCAGTAAAGCGATAAAGCCAACAGAGGCAGGCACTGATAAATATTCACCTGAAAACCACAGGGCAAATACGCCACCGACCATTGCTAATGGAATATTAGATAATACTAAAGCGGCCTGACGTACTGAGCCGAATGTTGAAAACAACAGCAAGAAGATCAGTGCTAAGGAAATAGGTACTACTAAGGATAATGTGGCAGCAGCTCGTTGTTGGTTTTCAAATTGACCACCAAACTCAAGTGTGTAGCCGGTAGGCAAGGCAACATTTTCGGCCACTGCTTTACGCGCTTCTTCGACAAAACCGACTAAGTCTCGGTCTTGTACATTGCTGCGTATCACTACAAAGCGTTGTCCACCTTCACGACCTACGGAAACTACGCCCTCTACTTTTTGTATAGTGGCAATGGTGGATACTGGAACGTGGCTGCCATTGGCTAAGGTAATTTGTAGATTGTCAAAATTGGCGGTGTTGCTGCTGCCTCGTAAAATCAGCGGTGTACGCTTAATGCCTTCTTGAACGATACCTAAATTCAAACCTTCGATTTGGGCGCGTAATAGCGTTTCAATGCTGTCGCTATTCAAGCCTAAACGACCCGCAGCTAATTTATCGATACTCACCGATAAAGATTGCATACCGTCATTTTGTTTAGCAAAGACATCAGTAGAGCCTTTAATATGCTTGAGAGTTTCAGCAATGGCATTAGCTTTCTCATTTAAGACGGCTAGATCGGTACCAAACAATTTAACAGCGACATCACCGCGTGTACCAGTGAGCATTTCTGAGACGCGCATTTCTATGGGTTGAGTAAAGCCAAAGGCGATACCCGGTGTTTCAACCATGACCTTGCGTATTTCTTCGATTAAGGCTTCTTTACTGGACATCCGCCATTGATCTTTAGGTTTTAGCACCAAAAAAGTATCTGTTTCGTTTAAGCCCATAGGATCAAGACCAAGCTCATCAGCGCCGACTCGTGAAACGATAGTGGCTATTTCGGGTATCTGTTTCAGTAGATTTTTTTGGACTTGTCCATCAAGAGCGACCGATTGTTCCAAGGTAATCGAAGGTAGTTTTTCTAGCTGTAAAATAATATCGCCTTCATCCATAGTCGGCATAAAGGTGCTGCCTATTTGGGTAAAGACCATTATGGTAATAGCCAATAATAGTCCGGCTGCCGTAAATACTCTTTTACTATGAGCCAAGCACCATAATAAGGCAGGTTGATAGGCTTTTTGAAGTTGTCTGGGTAACCAGGGTTCTTCGTGTGAGACTTCTTTAAGTAAATAAGAGGCTAATACAGGAATCACTGATAGCGATAAAATCAAAGAACCACTTAGGGCAAAGACTATTGTTAAAGCCACTGGCGTAAACAGTTTTCCTTCTAAGCCTTGCAGGGTTAATAAGGGTAAAAACACGATAATGATAATTAAAATACCAGAAGTAACAGGGCCGGCTACTTCACAGCTTGCTCGATAAATAACATGTAATCTCGGTAAACGCTGGGCTTTCTCAAGGTTTGCTAAATGGGTAATGATATTTTCAACCACAACGACGGCAGCATCGACCAGCATACCAATGGCAATAGCCAAACCGCCCAAGCTCATTAGATTGGCTGACATGTCCATGGTTTTCATCAAGATGAAGGTAAATAGTGCTGCTAGCGGTAGCACAAATGCCACGACTAAGGCGGCGCGTAAATTACCTAGAAATAAAATCAATAAGGTAATCACCAAGACAACGGCTTCAAGTAAGGCATCTAAAACAGTGGTTACTGCTTTATTGACTAAGTTGGCGCGATTATAAAAGACTTGTGCAGTAACGCCTTTAGGAAAGCTAGGGCTAATTTGAGTTAGCTTTTGCTCAATACCCGCGATGGTTTGTCTGGCATTAGCGCCGCGTAAACTCAGTATTAGACCAGTGACGGCTTCTCCTTCACCATTTTTACTTACGGCACCATAGCGTGTTAAAGCGCCGATATTGACATCAGCAACATCGGCAACAGTAATGGGAATGCCGTTCTTATTATCAACAACTAAGGTGCTGACATCAGCTAAGGTTTTAATGCGGCCTTCAGCACGAACAATCAGTGCTTCTTCACCATCACTCATGCGACCGGCACCGTCATTACGGTTGTTGTTTTGCAAGGTCGCCATCAACTTTTCAATGCTGATGCCTCGGGCAGACAGCTTGGTATTATCGGGTATGACTTCAAAGCTTCTAACTAAACCGCCTAGTGAATTGACATCAGCGACTCCTGGAACCGTGCGCAGTGCCGGACGTATCACCCAGTCTAGCAAATCTCGGCGTTCCATGAGGCTTAGATCGCCGCCTTCTATAGTAAACATGAACATTTCACCTAGGGGTGTGGTCATGGGGGCTATGCCGCCTTGAACACCGGTCGGCAAAGTGTTCCATAGAGTATTGAGACGTTCGGCAATTTGTTGACGAGCCCAATAAATATCAGTGCCCTCAGAAAAATCTACAGTAATATCGGTCAAGGCATATTTAGCAATCGAGCGCAGCATGGTTTGATGGGGAATACCTAGCAACTCAATTTCAATAGGAGCTGTGATACGTGACTCTACTTCTTCTGGCGTCATGCCTGGCGCCTTAACAATGATTTTTACCTGCGTAGGTGATACTTCAGGAAAGGCATCGATAGGAATGTTTTTAAAAGCGTAGTAGCCCGCACCTGCAAGCAGTAGCACTGCTATCAGCATTAGTAGGCGTTGGCTGAGCGCAAAACGAATTAAGCCTTTCATTATTCTGCTCCTAAGCCCAGCCAGTTGGCTTTAAGGGCTACGGCACCTTTAATAGCGATACTTTCATTTCCGCTTAGGTTGCCGCTAATGATAGATTCATCGCCTTGTTTACCGATGACAGTAATAGGGCTGACAGTAAAGCCATCCTGGCTACGAATAAAAATATAAGCAAGACCTTCATTTTGAGCTATGGCAGTATTTGGGACTTTAAAAACAGCCTTGTCGCTAGCTTGAATGATTTGGGTATTAATCGATTCCCCTGCCCGCACTGATACATGTTGTTTAATGAGATCTTTAGAGTCTTTAATCATTGCTCGTGCCAGCAAGGTTTGGTTCTCTGGGTTGACGCTTTGCCCTAGTAGAGTTATTTCAGCATAGATAGGACTATTTTCAATTTGAACTTGGTCGCCCACTTTGATTTGACCTATATGTTCATGAGGAATATTGATTTCTATCCAAAGTTCATCCAGATTAGCGATACGGTACAGTGGTGCCAAGATACTCATGCGCTCCCCCGTTGCCACCATACGATCCATAACCACGCCTGAAATAGGCGCATGTACACTTAACAAGCTACTTAATTGACGGGTTTGAGTGAGTTTATTAATCTCTTCGTTAGACATACCCGCAATTTCTAGTAATTGCTTATGCTCATTGACTTCAGAGACAATGGTATTATGCATACTGCTTGTTTCTTGCCAGCGTCGTTCGGCAATAACACCCTCTGCTGCCAGTTTTTGATCGCGCTGATAACTAAAATCACTTAATTGCATTTCGCTGACCGCTTTTAGATAAAGGCGTTGCATCGATAGTAGATCAGGGCTGTTTAATTGAGCTAATACTTGGCCTTTTTTAACGGTATCCCCTAGCGCAGCATTCAGTTGAGTAATGAGTCCAGCTTGTGAAGCGCTGACGATATATTCATGTCCAGGTGGAATGACGACTTTGGCGGGTGCAGTTAATAAGGGTATTTGTTTGGCGGGTTTTAATTTACCAAGAACGATGCCTAAATTGTTGACATAATCTTGGCTAATAGTAATCGTGTTTTCAGTGGCTAGTGCAGGGGAAATACAGCCTAAGCTGGTTAATAACAGACATAAGGCCGCAGGTGCTTTGAATCTTTTTTGTTGGGTCTTGAACTTAGGTAATCTCATGGCATCATTCCTACGGCTTGGTTATACAGGGCCTTGTCT
>CAIZMK010000102.1 GCA_903934035.1 uncultured Methylococcaceae bacterium | reverse complement strand
GTTGGGCGTATGCAATACGCCCCTACGGTGATTTTTATCGTTACCTCGCCCCTCTACCCCACAAAATAACTTCCACGGTATTGAACAATATCGAAAAGTCTAAAAACATGCTGTAGTTTTTAACGTAGTACAAATCGTATTGTAACTTTTGTATGGTGTCGTATTCATTGGCGCCGTAGGGATAACATAATTGCGCCCAGCCGGTAATGCCGGGTTTTACTCGATGTCTTTCTTGATAATAGGGGATGCGTTCATTAAAGCCTTCCACAAATTCGGGTCTTTCTGGGCGAGGGCCGACAAAGCTCATGTCGCCTTTTAAAACGTTGAGAATTTGTGGTAGTTCATCGATGCGACTAGCGCGGATAAAGCGTCCGACACGGGTGATGCGATCATCATTTTTTTGCGCCCATTGTGCTCCATTTTTTTCGGCGTCTGTTTTCATACTTCTAAACTTAAGTACCTTAAAGTGCCGATTCTTTTCACCAACCCGGACTTGTCGATAAAGTATGGGGCCTTTAAAGCCACTTTCTAGAAAGATGGCTAAGGCCGTTAAACACATGATCGGCCAAGCAACACTCAGTAATAAGATGCTGGCAAAAAGATCAACGACTCTTTTCTTAATGGCTCTTAAATCACCTTGAGCAAAACCATCACAAAAAATTAGCCAACTAGGACTGACATTAGTTAGAGAAATGATGCCTTGTTCGCGCTCATAAAATTCGACAATATTCATGATCGTTATACCTGACATTTTGCATTCTAATAGCTCGTCAAACGGTAAGCCTAATCTACGATCATGAATAGCAATGACAATTTCATCGATTTTATAGTGCGCTGCAATTTTAATCAGAGATTGGTCGTAAGCAATGATATGTTTTTCATCAACCACAGAGACTTCATTTCTTAAGGCTAAAAATCCAACCATGGTAAAACCTTTATGGACTAAAGTATCATTCAGTGAAATGAGTTCTTGGGCTCGTTGACCACTACCGACCACTAAAAAGCGTCTTTTCAAGCGTTCAAGATTAGTGAACTTATAAAATAGATAGCGAATAACTGACAGGCCTATAAAGGCTAGCATAATCGCAAAAACTAAGACGCTACGAGCGATATAGAGTTCGGGTAATAGATAATAAATACCCACTAGTAACAGTATGCCTAGACCAAAGCTAATGCAAACTCTAGTCAGTAAGTTATATTCTTCACCGCTTAGTGTTCGTCTATATAAGCCTAAGCCAATGCATGATAGGCTCATGACGCTAGAAAAAATAAAGCTGGCTAAGGTAATGTGATTGTCGGTATACCATGATTCCGACATCAGAAAGCGGACGTCGCTACCCCAATACATGGCGGCAAAAAACATACAAAACTCTATCGATAATAAGAGCAAGTAAGCTCTGGATATATAGTGGCGAAAAATACGTATCATTTATTGTCCCGTGCTGTGCATTTATAGGTGGCTGTCATGATTAGTTTTTGGTTTTTAGCAAACTTTCTACGTAATTAATTGGAATGGCATAAGTAATGCCACTAGGTTTTGTTAAAGCGCTTTCTTTGCTTTCTTGTACAAAAACTTTATTAATAACGCCTAGGACCTGTCCTGTTTCAGGATGATAAAGTGGACTGCCACTATTGCCAGGATAGGCGGTAGCATCCAGTTGAAAGACAGAGTAAGGCTCTTGTAAACGTTTAAATTGAGCTTGTTTGATTTGACTAGAATTGATTAAAGGGATGATATTGGGCGTAATAGCAGAAATGATGCCTCTATGAGTTACTGGAGATAAGCCTAAAACCATGCCGAGAGGAAAGCCGGTAAAGGCGTATAGCTGTCCCTCGCGTACCGATGCAACTGAACCTAATGATAAAGCTGGCAGACGATCATCGCTGATTTTTAATAGCGCTAAATCATGGTCTTTATCGGTGGCTAGTTCAGTTGCTATTACGACTTTATCGACATTATCTTTATGATAAAAAATAGCAATCTGTTCTAGGTGCTCAATATCCAGCTTTTCTGGTATTGCATGAGCATTGGTTATAATTAAACGGCCATCTCCAACTGCAAAGCCAGTCGCCATAAATATCGAACGTGGATTACGCTTAGGCATATAAGTGCCAATCGCCACGATGCTGGGTTTGATCTTGGTTACTGTATCGGCCAGTGAGGCTTCTGCATAGGCTTTGGAATTTAATAAGACCAATAGACTTAATAGTTTAAAAGCAAACATTGAATGACTCGACATAAGCTTTAAGCTAAACATGAGTGGCAACTTTCCAAGCTTGAGGTGTCCGCATCAGGGCTTGAAATAGTAATAAGAAAAACAATAGCGTTAGTCGTGGCGCGTCAAAAGGGCTATCAACCCACGCTACGATCAAAAAGCCGCTAAAAGCTGATAATAAAATGCTAGAAAAAGCAGTTTGCTGGGTTAATAACTGAAAACGTTGATGGATGGCTAACAGTAATAATAAAACAAATGTACTTAGTCCTAACCAGCCTTGATCAAATAACAACTGCAGCCAAAGATTAAAGATATGCCAGGGATTATGCTTTTCTGTAGCAAATAGCCAGTAATCAGTGCCTTGGGAGTAGTCACCATTTTCGATGAGATTAACGCCTTCAGGGCTAATTAACTGTACATGCGTAATATCTAGGGCTTGTCCTACGCCATTACCGTTATAAAAAGATAATTGTATGGGACGCTTTAACAGACCGGCAGCGACCGGTTCGCCTAAATCATGGCTGTCGATAACGAGTTCTATAGGTTCCCATTCATGAGTATAGGTGGTGCTTAGTGCAGTGCTACAGCGAAAAGAGTATTGCAGTGATTTTTCACAGAGTGAGGTTGATATGGTCAGTCCTGGCTTTTTACTGCGAAGATCCAAAAGCAAACGGTAGGCTGTATGAGCTTTAACTGCGACATACTGCCCGATAAATAAAGCATCGCCGCCTGATAAACGTAAATAAGAGAGGTCTGTTTCGTTGATTATTTCATAGCTGGCGGGCTTGCTGTTTTCATTATTTAGCCAAAAGAAGGTGCGAGGATAACTTCCTAAGCCCATACCAAATAATGAGGTCATTAGATCATCATCTCGCATCGCTATGGCATCTTGCCAGTGTTTGCTACGACTGCTTTGGTCTTGATCAAAGGCCTTAAAGCGCTGTTGAACCAAATTGCCCTGTAATACAGGTAGTGCGATCAAGGCACAGATCGGTATTAGTAATAGTGGAAGTAGGCGTTTTTTGTTGCGTCTAAAACCTATGAGTAGCAGCAATAACAGTACAAAAAAGCCTATGCAGAAACCAAAATAGCCACCGCGCGAATAAGTCACAAGTAATGTATAGGTACTGACTATAAATAAAACGATAGCTAATAAAGCTCTGCTTTTAGGGTGATCGTCATTAAAAAATAACAGGGTGATAAACGGCAGCGCTAACATTAAATAGCTTTCAATATGACCGCCGCCGGTATGCATACTGGAAAATAAAACATTGATGCGATAGTCACTATTAAAATCAAATAAATTGACGAAGACTAAACGCTCGATGATGGCAAACAAGGATAGCCCTGCTAAACCTAGCAACATGCCATAGCCGAAGTAGTGGGGGGCATTGCGATAGCGGCGCACAGTGAGTTGTAAAAACGGTAACAGTAATAAGCTCCACAAATAACCCTTACCGACTCTTAAACTATTAAAGTGACTGTAATAATGATTAAACGAATTGGCATTAATGTCAGCTAAGGGTAGCAAGCCTCTCAATAAGCTAATGCCATAAAGTAGGGTAAATGTTGTTAATAGTATGATACTAGGTAGAGTTAATAATGAGCGTTGATCAAGTTTAGGTTTGTGCCAAAAGTAATAGGCTAAGGTCGTTAAAATGACTAAATCAAATTCATCAAAAAAGAAGCGACCTGTCCATGGTGCAAAATCCATTAATGGCAATAACGCGGGTATTACGATTAACCAAGCATAAGGTTTGTAGGTAAGGAGGGTCGCATAGCTTAGTAGGAATAATCCCAAGACTAGGGGAGCGACTGGATAATTGAATAGTGTCACCATGATAAGACTCCACAATAATAAAGACACGATGCGCCAGCGTTTATCGTCTGCAAAAGTGGGTAAGGAAACTAACGGTGATATTTGTTTAGGAGTGCTTATTGGTTCGATCT
>CAIZMK010000101.1 GCA_903934035.1 uncultured Methylococcaceae bacterium | reverse complement strand
TGGGAGTGGTTGTTTAGCCACGCAATCGTGGCTAAACACTTCCTTTTAACATTCAACTCCCTTAACTTAATCAAGATTAATTGCTTGATATCTTTGTCTAAAAGTAGATGTTTATTTATTAAATGTAGGGTGCAATAGCATCAGCGTATTGCACCGTTGCAATGCGAGCCATTCGGAGTAATACAGCTATCGCCTTTAACGCCCTACAGATTGTGAGTTACGGGTTTGATCAACAACTATGGCAGGAAATCGAAATCTTTGAGGAGAATGAAAAAATGCAATACGTGACAAGCATAGAAAGAATTGGAATTGCTAAGGGTCTACAAGAAGGTCTTCAAGAGGGTCGTCAAGAAGGCTTGCTGGAAGGAGAAGCAGAAATGCTTGGTTTAATGCTTAAACATCGCTTTGGTGAGTTATCTGATACTGTTGTCAATAAACTAAGGCATGCAAAAGAAGATCAGCTCAAACAGTGGCTGATTAGCGCCATTTCAGCACCCAATTTGGATACTGTTTTTAATGATGACACAAGCCACTAAAATTTAAGTCCAAAGATAGATTTTTATTTAGTAATGTTGGGTGCAATAGCGTTAGAGACTGTGAAAGTATTCTTATTATTTCCCCTCTTTAGCAAAGAGGGGTTAGGGGAGATTTGATCTATTGAAAAAATTATTATTAAATATCAATAATCTATGGCTTAATAAAATCCCCCTCGATCCCCCTTTTACAAAGGGGGAAGCTAAAGTCATAATACTTTATGTCTTTTAACACGGAAAATGACCCTGATGTCTCAAGGTAGAAGCTGTTTTAGATTTGCAGATTTAAATAAAGCTGGAAAACTGATAGGGATATATTATTGCCAAATGTTTATGAGGGTATAGCAAACATTTAGGCATAAGCACTAGGTTTATTTATTACTTATAAGCTCAGCTAATCCAGGTCTTGATAAGAGGGTAAGATGAATATTTATCAAAAAAATTTAGAAGTTTGGGATATTTTAATTCGTATTTTTCACTGGTCTTTGGTGGCGAGTTTTATAATCGCCTATTTAACTCGTACTGAAAAAAATGAAATTCATAATTATGCGGGTTATATGGTTCTAGGGCTTATCATCTTTAGAGTTGTTTGGGGGGTTTGGGGTAGTCGCCATGCTCGTTTTAGTAATTTTGTCACATCCTTTTCAACCGTGTTGCGTTATGTTAAAAGTCTTTTTAGCAAGAAACCTAAGCGTTATGTAGGGCACAATCCACTGGGTGGTTGGATGGTGATAGCGATGCTAATAACTTTATTTATGGTTAGCTATAGTGGTATAAAGCTTCATGGACTGCAATCGGTTGATGAACCAGTAACTTTCCAACTGCCATCAATCAATCCTATTTCCTCAGCTTATGCTAAAGATGATATTGAACAATATTTAATTAGGGAGCCAGATGAGGTAGGCGAGGATTATTGGAAGGAATTACATATACTTTATACCCATTTGATGTTGGTTTTGATCGCTTTACATTTGGCGGGTGTGCTTGTTTCAAGTGTGCTTTATAAAGAAAACTCTGTTAAAGCAATGTGGACTGGAAAAAAGTCGAATGATAAGTGAAATTAGCTTTAAGGCTTATTGCTCATTATGTTCTGCTGATCTTTTATCTGGTAAAACAGGGTGTAATACGGCTATCGCCTATTACACCCTAGGGATAATGCAAAAACTTTTGCAATGATTAATATCTATAAAATAACGAGTTTCTTAGTAAAAAGAGTCCTATCAATAGTGCTAAAGGTATTTATAACAAAACAGCTGTAATCTTGGCTAAACAATTAGAATGCTCATTATGAAAAAAATAATCTAGTTGATTCCTTTTGTTATCATTAAAGAAAAAGAAATAATCCTGTTATAAATAATTGTTTTATTGTACGTTCCAAAAAAAATCTGCAGGATAGTTAAAGGTTTCTGCTAAATTCCAAAAATAATTCGGATGATTGCTAAAAGTCTCTTTGTAATACTAAAAATAATCTAAAGGATACTTAAAAGTATCAGTAAGATTCCAATTGCAATCTTGATGATTACAAAAGTTTTCCTAGGGAAAAAACTTTTTCAGTTAAGAAAACTTTTTTTATTAACATTATTCTAATTGTGGCAGTAAATGGTTAATGTTTTTATATTTATGTTAAATATGTAAGCACACAAGAACTAATTTCTATTATTATCAATAAGTTGAATTAATGGCATTTTACTAATTCAATGGGTAAGTCTAGTTTTTTGTGGAAAGGGGGGGTAGATTAATCAGTGCATCTGAAAAAACACAAGTTTCTTCAAGATTAAAGAGTTGTCAAAAATTGAAGCTTTGATAGGGTTTTTGTATCAGATGATGTTGTATAAAGCAGTTAATAAATTGCATCTCCCGCCTGTATCGTTATGTGCTTTCGTCCTTGAACCGGAGGTTCAAGTGGGGACGTAACCGCTAAATTAGGTTTCCCGTATAAAACGGGCATACTCACCATTAGCGGATTTCATCCCCGGGGTAAAAACAGGTTCAGGAAACACCCAGCACACTCTCGATTACTGCAGGAGATACGGATGCTATTTTACCCTTATAAACCTCCAAAATTATAGCTTTAGTTGTTAATAATAATATCTATTACATTTGACTCTGTTTGGTGATTGAAAACGTAGTCAGCAGAACTTGATATATAATTAGTTAAATAATGCCATTGTTTTTTGTAGAGTTGACCATATTCCCCATGCTAGCGGGATACTAACATAAAGCCAAAAAATGGATATTTTTAGCAGTTCAGAAATTGAGTTCGGTTTTGAATGTTTCATTTTATTTACCCTTTTTGTTTTTTTACTGTTTGCCATGATGTAAGTGTAGGGCTAAAAAATACTATTATTTTAATAATTTTCATCATGTTTTATGTGATGTTTTTCATTTACAGGTTTGATCAATAGATTGCATATTGCGCCTAAGCTCAATAACCCAGCCATGATATACATCGTCACACTGTAAGCATCCGCTTTAGCCACGCCGTGTTCAATCTGAGATTCGCGGATGTAATTCACTAATACTGGGCCGAGAACACCCGCTGTTGCCCACGCGGTTAATAATCTACCGTGAATTCCACCAACATATTTGGTTCCGAAAATATCAGCTAAATAAGCGGGTATAGTTGCAAATCCACCACCATACATACTAATTATAAGAGCATATAAAACTATAAATAAGACCATGTTGCCTGATTGACCTATTGAGGGTACAGAGGCATAAAGGGCAATTCCTACGATAAAGAAAATAAAATAAGTATTTTTTCGACCAATAAAATCAGACGCAGACGACCAAAAGAATCGACCGCCCATATTGAATAAACTCAGTAGCCCAACAAACCCAGCCGCCGCAGCTGCTGTTACCGTACCTTTGAAAATTTCTTGAATCATTACCGAGGCTTGCCCTAACACGCCAATGCCTGCGGTTACATTCATACAAAGAACCAGCCATAGTAAATAAAACTGAGGTGTTTTTAATGCCTGATCAATATGAACATGATGTTTAGTAATCATGTTATTTTCAACAACAGGGGGAATCCAACCTTCGGGTTGCCAATTTTCTGCTGGTATACGAATGGTTAAGGCACCAATCATCATAGAAACAAAATAAATACAGCCCATGATGGTAAAGGCTTCCATTGCTCCAACTGAAGTCGCTGTTTTAAAATGTTCCATTAAAAGAATGGATAGCGGTGCGCCAATCATTGCTCCTCCGCCAAAACCCATAATGGCCATGCCTGTTGCCATACCTCTACGATCAGGGAACCACTTTATCAGCGTTGAAACAGGTGATACATAGCCTAAACCTAATCCAATACCGCCTATGACGCCATAGCCCAAATAAATTAACCAGATTTGATGAAGAGATACGCCTAAGGCTGAAATTAGAAACCCGCCACCGAAACAACAAGCCGCTACAAACATGGTTAGTCGTGGCCCAACTTTTTCCAACCATTTACCACCAAAAGCAGCAGATAGTCCTAAAAAAACTATCGCTAAACTAAAAATCCAGCCTAAGGTAGTTAACTTCCAATCGTCTGGAGCTGAATCCGTTATACCAATAATTCGTGATAATGGGTTATTGAATACGCTGAAAGCATAAGCTTGACCAATGCATAAATGGACGGCTAACGCTGCGGGTGGAACCATCCAGCGATTATAATCTGGTTCAGCAATAATGCGTTGTTTGGAAAAGAAATTAGACATAGAGCCCCCTAAATTTGTTTTTATATTTTACTTTCAATATTGAGTTTAACTGTGTTTTTTAGTATGGCAAATGCCATCCAATTTTGATATTTAAGTATAGAGGGGGCTAACGATATGAGCTTTGATGTGTTAAAAATAGATTAGTCTATGCATGTGGTGGGTGTTGATAAGTAGATATCGTTCGAAATCTATAGGTCGATCTAAATGTAGGGACAGGTTGCGACCTGTCCCCTAGGATGTTAAATGTGCAGATAATATGTTTTCAATTAGATAGATTGTTAAGCTTTTAACTATTTGATTTAGATTCAATAATTCCGCCACCCAAACATATCTCGTCTTGATAAAAAACAACTGACTGTCCTGGGGTAATGGCTCTTTGTGGCTCATCAAATAATACGCGGCAACGATCATTTTCAAGGGGAATCACCTTGCAGGTTTGGTCAACTTGTCGATAGCGAGTTTTTGCTGTACATACAATAGTTTCGTTTAAAGCTTGATTGCTACACCAATCCAGTTGATTTGCTTCTAAGGTATTGTGCAGCATCAGCGGATGATCATGACCTTGTCCAATAATCAGTCTATTGTTTTCTAAATCTTTATCTAGCACATACCAGGGCTCATCAGGAGCATTCTTTACACCACCAATTCCCAAACCTTGTCGTTGTCCTAAGGTGTAATACATTAAGCCTTGATGTTTAGCTATGCATTGACCTTCAGGAGTAACCATTTCGCCAGGTTGAGTGGGTAAGTAGCGTTGCAAAAACTCGGTGAATTTACGTTCGCCAATAAAACATATACCTGTGCTGTCTTTTTTCTTATGGTTATCAAAACCTGCTTTTTTTGCTAAGGCACGAATTTCAGGTTTATGTAAATGACCAATAGGAAATAAAGTTTTTGATAAGGCTTTTTGTCCTAAGGTATACAGGAAATAACTTTGTTCTTTATTAGGATCTAGGCCTTTTAATAAGAAAAATTCACCATTTTTTTCCGCAACTCGCGCATAGTGTCCGGTTGCTATGTAATCAGCACCCAGGTCTTCAATCGCATAATTTAGAAAAGCTTTGAATTTAACATGCTTATTACACAGTATGTCTGGATTAGGGGTGCGGCCGGCTTTAAATTCAGATAAGAAGACTTCAAATACCTCATCCCAATATTCAGCTGCAAAATTAACAGTTTTTAGTGTTATGCCTAGTTTGTCGCAAACTTGTTGGGCGTCAGCGAGATCTTCCATTGCAGTGCAATATTCTGTACCCTCATCTTCCTCCCAGTTCTTCATGAATAAACCACTAACTTGGTGGCCTTGTTCTAAGAGTTGTAAGGCTGTGACCGAAGAATCTACACCGCCAGACATGCCGACAATGATGTTTTTACTCATGACTGGGCGCTAGCAATGATTTAAGCAAAGATAATGGGTGACGCTGACCACTGAGGTATTCATCGACACTAGTTAATACTAACGGACTGCGCAAGCGATGTTGCTGTGCTGCGATTTCATCTCGAGTTAGCCAATGAGTTGCAATAATGCCTTCATCTAATGTTAAGTTTGGATTATAGCTGTGAGAATGACCAGAAAAACAGACTCTTAGAAAGGTAGGCGATTCCAAGTTTTTACGCCAAAGTTGAATGCTAATAATGTGTTCAGGTTCAAATAGCCAAGCAGTTTCTTCTAAAGTTTCTCGACGCACGGCAGTAATTAAATCTTCGTTTTCTTCTAAATGCCCTGCAGGTTGGTTAAGTTGTAGGCCGTGAGCCGTTTCTTCTTCTACGAGTAAGAAACGATTATCTTGCTGAATGATAGCGGCAACAGTGACGTGTGGTTTCCAAACCATTGATGATTTCCGACTGATAAAAAGTTGATATCTTACTAGATTAAAGTAAATTATGTTGGTAAAAATGGTTCTGTTAAGCTTTTTATGGCCTTAGTTTAACTTCCAAATTTGCTTTCTGGTTATATGTAGGTAAATTTGTTATTTACATAGGCTTGAAATACTCTACCATTAGCAACATCTTACAAACTTATAGTTATTTTTTATTTGCTTAAATATGTCTGATTTTGAACCCTACGAAGATAATGATAATGGTCTAGCTCTCCAAGATGCTAAACCTAAGCTAAAAAAACCTCCTTTATATAAAGTTATTTTATTAAACGATGACTATACGCCCATGGATTTTGTTATTGAAATTTTAATGGATTTTTTTGCTATGTCTGAGCAAAAAGCCACGCAAGTGATGCTACAAATACATACCCAAGGTGTAGGAGTTTGTGGTATTTATAGTAAAGATGTGGCTGAGACTAAGGTCTATATGGTCAATGAATATTCACGAAGCTATCAGCACCCGTTAATGTGTGCGATGGAAATGGTCTAATTAGGAGCATTTATGTTAAGTAAAGAACTTGAAATCACCTTAAATACCGCCTTTAAAAATGCACACGATAATCGTCATGAATTTATTACCGTTGAGCATTTATTATTAGCTTTGCTTGATAATTCGGCAGCGGAAAGCATAATGAAAGCATGTGGCTGTGACGTCGCTTTATTAAGAGAGCAGTTAATGCGCTTTATTGAAGATACCATTTCATTGATTCCTTTAAATATTGATCGTGAAACTCAACCTACATTAGGTTTTCAGCGTGTATTACAACGTGCTGTTTTTCATGTACAGGCTTCTGATAAGAAAGAAGTGACCGGTGCCAATTTATTCGTAGCCTTGTTTAGCGAACAAGATTCTCATGCCGTTTATCTTCTGAATAAACAAGATATATCTCGTTTAGATGTTGTTAATTATCTTGCTCATGGTATTTCTAAAAAAGATCAAGATCATGAGCTTCCAAAAGACTCAGCTTCTGAATCTAATAGCTCTGATAGTGAAGCTGGCAGTCCTTTAGAAAAGTACACCACAAATCTCAATGAAGAGGCAATGCAGGGACGCATTGATCCCTTAATTGGAAGAGAGCTTGAACTCGAACGCACCATTCAAACACTTTGTCGTCGTCGTAAAAATAATCCTTTGTTAGTCGGGGAAGCGGGAGTTGGTAAAACAGCGATTGCAGAAGGCTTGGCGAAAAGAATCGTTGATAAAGAAGTGCCGGAAATATTATTAAATAGCGTCATCTATTCTTTAGACTTAGGTGCATTAGTCGCAGGTACTAAATATCGGGGTGATTTTGAAAAGCGCCTTAAAGCATTAATGAATCAGCTTAAAAAAGAGCCAGACTTCATATTATTTATAGATGAGATTCATACCATTATTGGTGCTGGATCTGCTTCTGGCGGGGTAATGGATGCCTCTAATTTAATTAAGCCTTCCTTAGCTTCTGGTCAATTGCGTTGCATAGGTTCGACTACTTATCAGGAATATCGTGGCATATTTGAGAAGGATCATGCTTTAGCTCGAAGATTTCAAAAGATCGATGTAGTTGAGCCCTCGGTAGAAGATACTATCTTGATATTAAAAGGTCTTAAGTCACGTTTTGAAGAGCATCATAATGTAACCTATTCTGCTGACGCCTTACGAGTTGCAGCTGAATTATCTGATCGTTATATCACTGATCGACATTTGCCTGATAAAGCCATTGACGTTATTGACGAGGCGGGTGCAAAGCAGCGCATGGCAACAATTGCTCTGCGTAAAGAAGAAATTGATGTTGCTGAGATAGAAGATATTGTTTCAAAAATTGCTAGAGTTCCCGCACGATCGGTATCTAGCAATGATATCGATAAGCTCGCTAATCTTGAGAAAAATTTAAAAATGCTCGTGTTTGGTCAAGATGAAGCAATTACCTCTTTAGCTTCCGCCATTAAATTGTCGCGTGCTGGCCTAAGGGATGCGCAGAAGACTATAGGCTCATTTATATTTGCAGGTCCAACGGGCGTAGGTAAGACAGAAGTAACACGTCAATTGGCCAAAGTATTAGGCGTAGAATTAATACGATTTGATATGTCTGAATATATGGAGCGACACACCGTTTCTAGATTGATTGGTGCGCCTCCTGGTTATGTTGGTTTTGATCAAGGTGGTTTGTTAACCGAGCAGGTTAATAAACATCCTCATGCCGTTTTATTATTAGATGAGCTTGAAAAAGCACATCCAGATGTCTTTAATTTGCTGTTGCAAGTTATGGATCATGGTTCCTTGACGGACAATAATGGTCGTAAAGCAGATTTTCGTAACATTATTTTAGTGATGACGACTAACGCAGGTGCAGAAGAGGGTAGTCGTGCCTCTATGGGCTTTACTCAGCAAGATCATGCGAGTGATAGCATGAAAATAATAGAAAAAGGCTTTAGTCCTGAATTCCGAAATCGTCTAGATGCCATCATTCAATTTAAGCCTTTAGATATATCTGTCGTCGGCTCGGTGGTGGATAAATTTATTTTTGAGTTAGAAGCTATGCTTAGCGAAAAACAAGTGACCTTGGCATTAGATGCTGATGCTCGTTTGTGGTTAGCTGAAAATGGCTGTGACGCCAAGATGGGTGCAAGACCTATGGCGCGATTAATTCAAGAAAAAATCAAGAAACCATTGGCGAATGACTTGCTGTTTGGCAAGCTCACTCATGGTGGTCATGTCAGAATTTACATAGATAAGAATGAGGTTTGTTTTGCTATTGAAAGCAATGAATTGGTGACTTCTGAGGCCGATTATTAATACGGCATCTCAGTTGATCTTAATAGCTAACCGTCGCTAATCTATTAATGTATTGTGTTACTCCTTAAGGGGAGTAACCATCTTGAGAGGGTGGTTTAACGCATACGGAATGTGATACGTCCTTTAGTTAAATCATAAGGGGTCATTTCAACTTTAACACTATCACCGGTTAATATGCGGATATAATGTTTGCGCATTTTTCCTGAAATGTGGGCAGTCACAACGTGACCGTTTTCAAGTTCGACACGGAACATAGTATTAGGAAGCGTGTCAATTACCTTGCCTTCCATTTCAATCTGATCTTCTTTGGCCATTTATTACTGTCTCAACGATAAAAGTCGCTAATCATATCATAACTTGATAGTTAACAATAGTTGAATCAAGTGAATTTTTGTTGTTAATATGAATCGTTACTTAAGTCTATGTTGATATGGGGCGACACATTGCAAAGCAATATCTTCCGGCAGTTTGCGAAAATCATACTGTAGGGGCGACAGATTCGCCCTGTATTTTGGAACATCGAATTACTGGGCGAATCTATCGCCCTTACAGTGATTCCAATTCCAGGCACAAATAGTCGATTAATTAAGCGGAAACCTAGGCGGGCCTAATATATTGTCTGTGACTTTAAAAACTCAGGTATGCGCTGATCTAACCAAAAACAGGGCTTAAAAGGATTATTACCCATCACAAAACCTACATGCCCCCCTTTAGCTGTCTGCTCTAGTTTGACACTGGAAGAAAGTTCATCTAATCTTGGAATAACGGCATCGGTCATAAACGGATCATCAGTTGCTTGTATTAACAAAGTGGGCACTGTTATCGCTTTAAGAAATTGCCGAGAACTTGAACGCTGATAATAATCTAGGCTACTTTCAAAGCCATGTAACTTTGCAACGACACGATCATCGTATTGCCAAAAGGAATTAATTTTAGATAAGTCACCTAGTTGAGCAAGTTTATTTGCCTCTACATGTTTATTGAGACGCTGTAAATAAAGGTATTTATCTCGAATATAGACTTTTAGTTCACCTAGTAAATGGCCTCGATAAACTTTAGAAAAGCCTTGATCCAATTTAGTCGCGCAGGCATCCAATAAAAGAGGCACTGAAACAGCGATTGCCGCAAACAACGATAACTGATTACCTTGTTCACCTAACCATTTTAATAAGACATTCCCCCCTAAAGAAAATCCAATAGCGGCCATTGGTGTATTGGGTTCTCTTAGTCGTAGTGTTTCATAAAGAAAATGTATATCTTCGGTTTCACCAGAATGATAGCAGCGTGCTGTATGGTTATATTCACCACTACAGCCACGAAAATTTAAAACTACACTACGAAAACCATGGCTTGCTAATGATCGTTGCAAACCATTGATGTAACTAGATTGATAACTACCTGATAAACCATGCAATAAAATAACTAAAGACTGATGCTCTTCTCCATACCAATCAATATCAATAAAATCATGATCAGGTGTTATTAAGCGTTCACGCCGTAAAGTTAATGCAGGTGTAGGTCTAATTAAGGCTGGATATAAGGTTTGTAAATGAGCATTGTTTAACCACCATGCCGCTTTAAAGTTTGTTTCGATTAACAAATGGTTTATCCTCGAGTTAATTTTGCTAATGAGTACAGCTTACCTTAAAGACCCTAAAACAAAAACATGTTAAATATTGCACTATTTGAACCAAAAATTCCGCAAAACACCGGCAATATTATTCGATTAACTGCGAATAATGGTTACCATTTACACTTAATTGAGCCTTTGGGCTTTGACTTCGAAGAAAAAAACTTACGTCGCTCTGGGTTGGATTATTTTGATATGGCTAAGATTAGTCGATACCCAGATTATCAAGCCTTCTTACTGGCTATGCAAGGTAATCGAATCTTGGCCATCACCACAAAAGGCAGTCATCTTTATAGCAATATAGACTATCAAGCGGGTGATGTTTTATTGTTTGGTTCTGAAACCGCAGGTCTGCCTAGTTATATTCATCAATCTTTACCCGCAGAGCATCAACTAAGAATCCCTATGCATCCTAATAATCGGAGTATGAACTTATCAAATGCCGTGGCTTTGGTAAGTTATGAATCTTGGCGGCAGTTGGGGTTTATAGGGGGTGAGTAATCTATTGTTTATGTCGGATAGCTAGGTGCAGATCGGGTAAGCGATAACGTAACCCGAGATGATGTCTCTATGTGAATCGTAACGCAATTATAGAATGAGCCGACCTTAGGAGGCGCATCATCTGCAAAGATACATGCGCATCAGTAAGTGACTTTAAAACCCAACTGAGCACCTCGCCCCGGTTCTGGTGAAAAATTGCGTAAATACGACACTGAATTACGAATATTTTCATTAAGTAGATTATTGCCTTTTAGATAAATCATTATGTTAGTGTCATGATAACGCTTGATTTGATATTCACCGCCCATAGTTAATAAATAATAACCGGAGGTTGGTGTGTCATTAGTTCCCACATCATTTTGAGCTTGTGCGCGCGTAAAACGTAAATTAGTTGACCATTGTTCTTGACTGTAATCCCATTGAAAGCCGAAGCGTAACGGTGGCAAGTGTGGCACATTACCGCCATTAACAAATTGACCTCGGGTATAGTCGCTAAACAAGGTTAGATCAACCATGCCGTGACGATTTTCCATGATAGGAAATGTCAATTTACTTTCGTAGCCTCTAAAAATAGCATCAGCCTGCATACTGCCGGTAACAGCCGTGCATGGGGCAGTAGGAGAAACCGCTTGGCATTGCTCACTGCTTAAAGTTTGCGAATTTACTGTGGCTTCAAAGTTCGGTGTTACAAAGTTACCTGTACGTTGTTGGTAAATATAATCGTTTGCCCAGTTATTAAATAAATCTAATTCGCCTTTCACTCCGTGAGTTTTAAATTTATAGCCTAAATCTAAGTTATAAGAAGTTTCCATGTGTAGGCTAGGATCACCTAATTCATAACTACGTGTAGCATCGTGATAACCATTCGAAAATAACTCTTGAACTTGCGGCGCACGTTGCGAGTGAGTAATGCCCAAATTAAAACTGTTGATTTTATCCAAGGTCCATAGCGCCGATACTGAGGCACTGACAGGCGTGTAATTGTAATTTGAGTTAACTGTGCTACCAAAAGGCGCAATATAGCTATTGCTTAGAGTCGGTGTAAGTGCTGAGTTTTCAACGCGCAGTCCTGCTTGATAAAGCATAGAGCCCACATTAACAGACTCTAAAGCAAACACACCAAAACTGTTGCTTAGTGTGGCCGGTACAGTAAGAGTCGTTGCGCTATCAAGTAAGGCAAGATCAGCACTAGGCACGCCCCCAGATGGAAAATTAAACGCCGCAAATTGACTGGAAGTCGCTTGAAAACCGATATTGCCTTTAAAAAGCCCAATATCTTTATGTTTTAACTCGATTCGACCTTCATAGGTTTTATTACTAAAGGCTGTGCCAGGACTAAAAGGAATACTAGGCACACCTCCATCCAGTTCAGTATGGTAATAATCAGTATAACCAAAACGCATCGCCAGTTTGTCGGCGAAACTAAAAGGCTGGCTTATTTCGCTTTTAAAATCAAATTTGGTTTGGCGTTGATCTATACGAACATTAGGGTCTGAGTAGCTTATGCCATTAGAGATAAAGCTTCCTCCATCAGGCGCAATGCCATAATTATTATGTGACTGATTAAAGCCCAACCCTACAAAGCCTTTATCATTAATATAAGAGGCGCCCGCTGCACCATTAAACGATTCTGAAAAGGTATTGGCTAGTGTGCCATGGCCATTATTGATTACATTCAAAGTAGGGTCGAGTGCCTGTGCTTTAGGGGTATCTATGGCAGAGCCTGCGATAGACATATCACCGCGTTCTCGAACTAAGCCATCTAAATGATAAGCCCAATGCCCCTTACTGCCTTCTGTTTTCATAGAAGAACTTGATTCATTAGTTGATGAATCAAGGCGCTGATCAAACACCACATTAACCGGCTTATTATATAAGTGCGTAGGGATACGATTGTCGATAATGTTAACCACGCCACCAATAATACCACTGCCATAAAGTAAGGTATTAGGGCCACGTAACACTTCAATGCTCTCGGCCATAGCTGGATCAATGCTGGTCGCGTGATCTGGGCTTAATTGAGAAACATCAGCACTACCTATGCTATTTTCTAGCACTTTAACTCTTGATCCACTTTGGCCTCGTATAACGGGTGTACCAACACCGGGCCCAAAAGATTGGCTAGTAATGCCGAGTTCTTGCTTTAAAGTATCGCCAATAGTGTTGCCCATTTTCATGGCCAATTCATCACCCGATAACTGAGTGAAGGGTAGATTCGAATCTGGGAGTTTGGACACTAAAGGTGAATTAACTACAATAGTTTCTAAATTAACTATTGAGTTATCAGAGGATGTTGCCTGACTATAGGTTTTATCATCAGCATAGCTAGCAAAACTTAAAATGCTAGAAGAAGCCGCAAGCAACAACATTTTTTTGTACATCATCATCCTCAATAAATAGGTTAGGTGTAGGTTGGGTTAGCGATAGCGTAACTCGACTTAATCGTGGTGTCGCTTGTTAAGTTGGTTGCTAACTATTAACGTAAATGAAGCTTAGTATCAGCCTATGAAATATTTATTCACTATCACCAATAGGCGCTGCAAAAGCATCTTTTATCAACGCTTGAGTATTACTTCCTGTCAAAGTCTGTAAAAATGACACTAAATCGTTTTGTTCTTGTGTGTCTAAATGTAGCGGTTTTATTAAAGGATCAAGGTTCTCGTTGCTGACACCACCTTTATTATAAAAATCGACTACATCACGCAATTGTGCCAATGAACCATTGTGCATATAAGGCGCTGTTAAAGCTATATTGCGTAAAGTAGGGGTTTTATATGACCAGCGATGTGCGGGATTCTGAGTGATTTCATATAGCCCTAAATCACTGACCTTGGTTTCTGCAATAGACTGTGTAGTTGCGGTAGATACTTTAGTAAAAATACCTGGCGCAATTTGTACACTAGTAATCTCTGGTACAGTAGACATAGCTTGATCATAACCAATACCGGTATTGTGTAGTAGTTGATCGGTAAACAGGGCGCTTTGATTATTTAAAGAGTGACAACTAGCACAGGCTGCTTTGCCGATAAATAACTGATAGCCACGTTGTGCTGATACGTTAATTGCATTGACTTGCTTACCAAAACGCCAGCGATCGAAGGGGGAATCAGCCGAATTCAAGGTGCGCTGATAGCTGGCTAATGCCATACCTAGAGTTTCCATACTAGCTGGGCGATGGAAAGCTATTTCGAACAGACCTTTATAATCTGAAAGCTGCTTAATTTTATCAAGCTCATAAGCAATAGAAGGATTTGCCATTTCATTATGCGCTAATAAAGGCCCCCAGACTTGTTGCTCTAAGCTGGTTTCGCGTCCATCATGGAAAAGTTTTTGAGCATAAGCAACATTGTAAATAGTGGGTGCATTTCGGCGTACACTGCGACCTTCAACACCCACTGAAGTCATCAACTCATTGCTAGTAAAGCCTTGCTCTGGAATATGGCATAAGGCACAAGAAACAGTGTTATTAAATGATAAGCGCCGATCATAAAATAATTTTCGGCCTAAAGAGATTTTGGCAGCCGTTAAGGGATTATTTGCTGGAACAGGTAAAGTCGGTAATCCTAATTGCAAGTGTTGCGTTGCAGCTAATAAGTCTAATGCTTGACCTTTACGCTCAGACAGAGAGATAGATTGGGTTTGATAGTTTTCTTGCTCATAGTGTTCCTTGTTATCGCCGGCTGAATAAAGTCTAGCGTTATCAATACTTGATTTTGGGCTTTGAGTTAAAGCTAAAGATTTGGGTTGTTGTTCGGCTAACAATGTTTTTACATCATTAATTAAAGTATCTGGATGTAAAAAAGACACGCTGTAAATGTTACGAATCTGCTTGTTTTTATCAATCAAATAAACACGTAAGTTATGAGAAAAGCTACCCGTAAACTGTCCCTTAGCATCATAAGCCTTTTGGATATTTTGCGGATAATGCTTAAGTATAGGCGCCAATTCTAGTTCAGATCGAGTCGTTAAAAATTGCCATTCAACTCCGCTGCCTTGCAAAGACTCTCCATAATGACGCATAACTTCTGGTGTGTCATAGTCTGGATTAAAACTTAAAGTGATTAGTCGCAATGACTTAGTAAGCTCTGGTTCCTTTTGCAGGCGAGCTTTAATTTTATGCAAAACCATGGTGGCTAATGGGCAGCCGTTAACATCACTACAAGTCGCGTAGATAAAGCTTAATAAAATAAACTTATCACCTACTAAATCATACAGCGACAGATTCTGATTATCGGAGTTGACGACCTTGCCATCCGCCGCTAAGCCTAAAGAGGGTAATTGATAAGTGCCTGCTTTAGGCGCAGTAAACGCTAGTTCGCCATAGCCAGCGGCCAGTGCAGGTTGTTCCATTTTTTGGATACTTTCTGATGCGATTAGCTGAAAGGAAATACTGCTCAATAAAGCCAGAGTGAGCATGAGTGGTTTTACGGTACACATAATTTGGTAGTTACGTAGGTCGGGTTAGCGATAGCGTAACCCGACAAAATCACCGGGTAAATGTCGGGTTACGCTATCGCTAACCCGACCTACATAAAAACTTAGATGCTGGGGAGTATCCTAAAAGGGCAGTAGCTCATTAAGATTTTGGTGCAGCATTACTACTCACATCTGCAGCTTTGCTAGGATATAAAGAATAAGCCCCAAAGCGCATTTGATGAGCGCGGCCTAGTTTTTCTTTAGTAAAATCTATCGCAAAATCTTGTGTCAGCTTTTTACCGTCCCAGTGAAAAGCTTTGAAGAATTGCTCATTATCTGCGCCTTTTTTATCCCAATTAGCAAGTAAAGATGAGGTGTAGTAAATACGTTGACCATCCCAACTAGATGAAACCATGTTCAATTGAGCACCAATTTTTTGCTCGAAAACTTGATGTGGTTTGAAAGGATCAGAAATGTCAAAAGCGCGACTTTTACCGTCCATAAAGGTGTTGACCCATAATATTTTGTCATTACTTTGTATAGAAATATCGACTGGTAAAGGAATTTTGCTAGGTTCACCAATATCAGCTACGTCTTTAGCTTGCCATTCGCCTTTGTTGTCTTCATAAAGCAACCAGATTTTCGAAGTTAAAGCCGTAGTGGTAAAGCAGTAATTATGTCCAGTTTCCCAAGCGCAACGTATTTCAAGTGGAGCACCTGGAACATCGAAAACTTTTTTAGGTTGTTTGGTATGTAAATCCCATTGCACAACGGTATTGCCAAAGCGTTTCATGGCTTCAGGATCGGCTAACATTTTACCAAAATCCATCATGTAATTAGACCAACCCGTAAACGAAGAGCTCAACATGACATTACTATTGGGCAGTACACGTACATCGTAGCCATAACCATCAGCATATTTGCCTGTTTTTATGGCACCTTGTAAATCACCGTCGGTTGGCATCCAATGGGTAGCAATATATTCACCGTCGTTGGTGTATTCAACCAGTGCAGTACGTCCACCGTGATCTTTATTATTAGATAAACCAGTAATGACGATACGGCCGGGTAGAGCATAAGTAGAGTGAGGACCAACTATGCCGCCACTTTTAGCTACAAAATCAGTAATAGTTTTTTGTAAGGTAGGTTTGGCAGGATCAGTGTGTACATCAAAAATAAATATCTTATTAGTATCCAATCCACTTGCCCATAAATATTGGCGATCATCCGTAAAATCAGAGTGATGGGCTTCGTTACGACCACCCACCGATAAGCTGTTAATGACTTTTCCGTATTGATTAGACTTTGGATTAACATCAACCGTTACCATCTTGTCTTGTTCATCCCCTAGACCTTCAACACCCAAGGTCCAAATATAGACAAAATCTTCTTGGCCTTTAATTTTAGGCATGTAAGGTGATAAGCAGGTTTCGTCAGCTTGAGCTGTTGACATAGATAAGCTAACTAAAGCAATGGCGGACAAATTAAATAGTGATTTTGTGATATTTTTAAGTGTACTAGCGTGACTGTTCATATCCTTCCTTATTTGTTTTTTTTAATGTCTAAAGATATTAGTATGTTATTCAATTAAATGCTCTGATTTTTTCCACTTACTGATAAAAGCAAACGCGGATGCATTTTAACAAAGTTAATACTAAAGCATAACTTTTAACGAAGTGCACGAATTAGAATTACTTGCTCTCGTATTCATTATTTATTTAATCCATTACTTTCAGTGTTACAATTTAAACTTTTCAATACAAGCAACAAGGTTTTGCTATGCCCTCTAAATTACTTATTATGTCTTTAATGCTTTTTTCATTTGCTTCAGTTGCCGATGTGGCTTTAACTCAAGCTGATCTATTGGGTACTTGGCAAATTGATAAAGAGTCACTTCAAAGTGATGGTAGTAAATCAAGAAACTTAAATAGTACCTGGACATTTAAAAATGATGGAACCATGGAAGGTATTTCACAAGATTCAGATGCTCACGCCCGTACCGAAAATCTTCGTGCCACACTCAATTATTCTATTGAAGACGGAAAATTAAATAAACAAGCTGCACCGGGTCGTTCAAAAATGGAAAGCTGTGTTGCAGTAGAAAAAGAAGGTAATAAAATGCTGCTACATTGCCAATCGCTTTACTTTTTCATGACCAAAAAATAAGTTATCTATTCAGGCTTATTAGTAATCTACTGCTCGATCGAAATGTAAGGACAGGTCGAGACCTATCCTTACGGCATGAAATTTACCGATAATGCGATTTTTACTTATGTAGATTACTAACCACCCAAACAATATTTAATACTATGAAAAAATGCGCATGGGCGCTTTCGAGTCTATCTGAACAACATTATCATGATCTTGAGTGGGGAGTACCTATTCATGATGACAG
Organism: uncultured Methylococcaceae bacterium; assembly: GCA_903934035.1. Classification (GTDB taxonomy): domain Bacteria; phylum Pseudomonadota; class Gammaproteobacteria; order Methylococcales; family Methylomonadaceae; genus Methylobacter_C. Next base: position 2,030 of record CAIZMK010000101.1, on the reverse strand, counting down.
ATTGCTGTTCGAGTTTTTAATACTAGAAGGTGCTCAGGCGGGCTTAAGTTGGTCGACTATTTTAAACAAACGCATGGCTTACCGAGAGGCTTTTGATCAGTTTGATGTTGTAAAGGTTGCTAGTTACGATGATCATAAAACTAATGAATTATTAGTTAATCCAGGCATAGTTAGAAACAAGCTAAAGATTAATTCGGCTGTTAGCAACGCGCTTGCTTTTATAAATGTGCAACGAGAATTTGGAAGTTTTGATAGCTATATTTGGCAATTTGTTCAAGGTAGACCCGTGTGCAATACTTGGGAAAGTGCCGTTGAAATTCCTACCTTTACAAAACTATCAGAAATGATAAGTAAAGATCTCAAGCAGCGTGGCTTTAAATTCGTCGGAAGTACTATCTGTTATGCTTATATGCAGGCGATAGGGTTGGTCAACGATCATACCGTTGATTGCTTTAGGCATGCTGAAATTAAACAGAAGTATTCTTAAAATAAATAATCAAATATAGTCAGCATTAAGAGTTGCTAAAATCTTAATATCTTTAACAGGCATTATTAAGACCTTAATAGCATAGGTATCTAGACAAATAATTGTTAGCATTCCCACGCAAGAACGATAACATTGTGGTGAAGATCGTAGGGGCGTATTGCATACGCCCTTATAAAATAAGCCCTATAAAATGGGAATTTCAATAAATGGGCGTATGCAATACGCCCCTAGGGCAATGTCATTAAGTTAAGGATTTGTCGCCCCTACAGATTATTTGCTTTCCCCTAGTCATTAACTTAATGAAATTGGCCCCTACGGTGTTTTTTTATCGTTTCCACGCCGATAAGAAACTTGTGTAGATACCTATGCCTTAATAGGGTAAGCAAAGCTTAGTAAAGTGTTAGTTAAGATTTAATTAGGGCTATCAGAGCTTTAAAACGAGCTTTTAAAATCTTAATAATTAGCCAAAATCCCTTAGCGTTGACAGAGTTTCTTAAACATGTGAAGATTCAAGCTAAAATCAATTTAGCTTAAACGCTAGTCGACTATATTAGAGCTACTTCATCCTATCTTCTTTTTTATGGCTCCATTCCCACACATCAATACTAAGGTTTGAAGGCATGAAAGGGATACTAAAAATCGCATTTAAACTGCTAGTTAATGACAAAGGCAAATTTGCTGCTTTATTGATGGGCATTACCTTCGCTGTTTTTTTGATGGTGATGATGACCTCTATCTTTTCCGGTGTCTTACGTAGCGCATCTTCAGTCGTTATTAATATCGGTGCCAAAATTTGGGTGATGGATCCGGCGGTAACGACTGTCGCCAATAGTATTCCTATGCCTGAGTTTGTGAAGGATGCGGTTCGGAGTATCGACGGTGTTAAGTTTGCGGTGCCTTTATATTCTGGATCAGCTACGCTTAGACTTACTAATGGCGCTTATCAATCAGTGTCTATTTTAGGTTTAGATGACACATCTTTATTAGGCCGCCCAGAATTGCTGGAAGGTAATATTAACGATATTTTTGCCGAAAACGGCTTTCTGGTTATCAAAGATTCAGAAATCAATAAACTTAATAATCCTCAGATAGGTACAACTTTCGAGCTCAATGAGCATCGTGGCGTTATTGTAGGTATAGCTAAAGTTGCAGCTAATGGTTTATTTGGTATGCCAACGCTGTATACGACTTATAACCGAGCTATCCAATATATACCCACTGCACGCTTTACTACGTCTTATGTACTTGTTGAGCCCAAAAACCCAGAGGCTGTGCAGCATATCAAAGATGAAGTAAAAAAATTGGGTTATGTGGCGGTAACTAACGAAGAATTTCGCGATAATATTTCTACTTACTACAAATATAAAACAGGCTTAGGTACGAATATTCTAATAATGACGTTGATAAGCTTTATCGTGGGCTTATCTATTTCTGGACAAACCTTTTATACATTTATACTTGAGAACCTTGATAAATTTGGTGCATTGAAAGCCATTGGCGCCAAGAGTCGTGAACTAATTATTATGATCGTGTTTCAGGCAGG
>CAIZMK010000100.1 GCA_903934035.1 uncultured Methylococcaceae bacterium | reverse complement strand
TATTCCAGCCTACAATAAGTTCAAATATTTCTTAACTTAAGGCTGTCACGCTCTGAGTGGGAAGAACAAGAAGCTGCTTTTATTATAACAAACAATAGCTAAACCTTAATGCTCATCTCTCCACTGTCCACCTTCTAAAACTTGTAAAGGTTGATAGTCGCTTTTATAACTCATTTTCTGACAGGCTTTAATCCAATAACCTAAATATAGATATTTTTTTTGCTGTTTATGTGCATACTCAATTTGCCATAAAACCGCATAAACACCCAAACTCAAGCTTGCAAATTTAGGATCAAAAAAAGTATAAACCGCTGATAATGCATTATCAAATTGATCAACGACTGCCACAGCTACTAAGTCATTATCAATAAAAAATTCTACAAATAAAGTGTCACACCAGCTTGAACCTAAAAATTCCATATACTCTTCTGGACTAATATTAGCCATTCCCCCCCCTTTATGCCGACTCATTTGATAGCGTAAATAGAGTTCGTAATGTGACCATTCAAAAACCGCAGACTTAATTTTAACTATTAAATGGTTATTTTTATTTAAACAACGTTTTTGTCGTCGATTTGGCTTAAAAACCTCAACAGCCAATCTAACAGGAATACAAGCACTACATTGCGAACAATGAGGTCTATAAACCTGATCGCCACTACGACGGAAACCTTGCTCAATTAATTGTGCATATAAATCGCTTGTTAATGTATAAGAAGGATGAATATAGACTGATTGCGCAGATTGCTCATCTAAATAGCTGCATTCATGTGCTGGCGTTAAATAAAGCGGGATAGAGATCATGGTAGCAGATGCCAAGCAGAACTACTGACAGGCTCATCACAATAATCATTAAGTAAGCCTATAAATTCACTACGTTCACAATTAATAGCACCAAAACTAGCTAAATGTTCACTATGAACCTGGCAATCAATTATTTGAAAACCCCATAATTTAAGCTGTTCAACCAAGCTTACAAAAACAACTTTAGAGGCATCTGTATAAGTATGGAACATGGATTCGCCAAAAAAGACCTGACCTAAAGCAACACCGTACAAACCACCTACTAATTCACCGTTCAACCAAGCTTCAGCCGAATGAGCATACCCAGATTGATATAATCGACAATAAGCCGCTTGCATATCATCACTAATCCAAGTTTCTTTGCTATAACTACGTGGTTTTGCACAAGCTTCAATCACTTCATTAAATGCCTGATCTACAGTAAATGTGAAGATTTTTTGACGTAAGGTTTTACGCAAACTACGAGAAACCTTTAATTGCTCTGGAAATAATATTAATCTTGGATTAGGTGACCACCATAAAATAGGCTCACCAGGACTATACCAAGGAAATATCCCTAAACGATAAGCGTTAAGTATGCGTTTTTTGGATAAACAACCGCCTACCGCCAACAAACCATCAGGATCAGTCATGGCTTTACTTACAGAAGGAAAATCTTGCCTAGGATTATTTGGATCTAAAATAGTCAGATGCATGTGTTGTTAATTACAAATACGGAGCAATTGGGATAGCCTATGGTTGTTATTTTTGCGTATATGGATTTATTAATGTAATAGGTTTTCGGCAGTTAAAGCTAATGCACTGCAAATGGTTACTTTTTTAAAACCCAACCACATAACTCTCACTCGCATATTTAAGCTTTTGTAGGTGCGACAAATTAGCCAAATAATTCAAAAACCGAGGATACAGGGCGAATTTGTCGCCCCTACAATTTTTCTAATCCTTAACTGTGGGCATCGAGGGGTGATCAAATACAAGAAAACAATCAACCCAGAAAGAATTTATGAGGCGATTAATACCTAGTTAACCAAATCATCCAAATATTTTTCAGCATCCAAAGCAGCCATACATCCTGATCCAGCGGATGTTATAGCTTGCTTATAAATAGAGTCCATAACATCACCAGCAGCAAACACACCCTCTACACTTGTCGCTGTAGCATTACCTGTAATACCGCTGTTGACTTTAATGTAGCCATGCTCCATTGCTAATTGACCTTCAAATATTCCGGTATTAGGGTTATGGCCTATAGCGATAAACACACCATGCACATCTATATCACGACTACTGTCATCTAAGGTACTTTTAATTCTAACACCCGTTACGCCCATATCATCACCTAGCACTTCTTCTAGGTAGGCGTTCCATTCAATCACAACATTAGCGTTTTTAGCTTTTTCAAACAATTTATCTGCAAGAATTTTTTCTGAGCGGAATTTATCTCGACGATGAATGATAGTCACTTTAGAAGCAATATTAGATAAATATAAAGCTTCTTCAACCGCCGCATTACCTCCGCCAATAACAGCTACCGGCTTATTACGATAAAAAAAGCCATCACAAGTAGCGCAAGCAGAAACGCCACGACCTTTGAAAGCTTCTTCCGAATCTAAACCTAAGTAACGTGCGGAAGCACCGGTGGCGATAATCAGCGCATCACAAGTATAAGTACCTGAATCACCAATTAAGGTATAAGGCTTCTTAGAAAGATCGGTAGTATGAATATGATCAAAAATAATTTCAGTTTCAAAGCGCTCTGCATGTAAACGCATGCGCTCCATTAGATCAGGACCTTGAAGGCCTTCGAAATCACCAGGCCAATTATCAACATCGGTAGTAGTCGTTAATTGCCCGCCCTGTTGCATGCCAGTAATGATAACTGGATTTAAATTGGCACGTGCTGCATAAATAGCAGCGGTATAACCAGCAGGACCTGACCCCAAAATCAACAGACGACAGTGTTTGTTAGTACTCATTTTAAAACCTCTATACTCAGTAAATTGCTTAGAATTATGAAGATGAAATTAGTTTTGGTAAATGTAATTATGCATAAAATTAGTAATATGCAAGTAATATTTATCCAGCTACGAACTTAAAGCGGGACAGTTTGAGCGCAAACGAAAGGCTCGGGGCGAAAGATTAAGCCGATGAAGTTAACAAATTAAGCGTCGACAAATCTTAACTTTAACTTTTTGTCTTTAGCCCTACGCCCTTTGTCTGCGCTTAGGAGAGCCTTATCTAAAGCGAGCGTTTAGCTAAACTCAACCGTCTTAAATTGGCAGGCGTTTATCCTGTTGTTTTTTTGTGGTCAATAGTCATGTAGAATACCGATCTGTTGTCATTTAATCCAGTTTTGTATACTCCTGTATAAGTCGAGTTATTTAATTATGTCTGCGATAATAGAAAAAAAGACAATACGAGGGTTACGTGAAATCGGAATCCTTAGTTTTTTTACCGGTGCGTTATTTCTTTTATTAGCTTTATTCACATTCAATCCTAACGATGCTGCTTGGACTCACAGTAGCCAACTAACTACAATATCGAATTGTTGTGGTGTAATTGGTGCCTGGATCGCCGATATAATGCTTAGCTTGTTTGGTTTGTCAGCTTATTTATTCCCTTTAATTATTTCTTGGCATGGTTATTTGTTCTTCGCCAAGCCTCAATTTAATGAAGATAAACTTTCCATTCCATTGCGTGGTTTGGGCTCATTAGGTCTTGTAGTCTCCAGCGCCGCCCTATCTTATTTGTATATCTACAGAGTAAGCGTACAACTTCCAGGCACCACCGGCGGTTATCTGGGACAAGAAATTGGTGACAAAACATTGGTGTTATTTGGTAATTCTGGCGCAACTTTGTTTCTAATCATGTTACTTCTTTCAGGATTAACATTATCTACCAATCTTTCTTGGCTTAGCCTTATAGATGCTATTGGCCGTTTTGCCTTATTATTTTGTCGATTTATAAGTCATGGTTTTAACATTTCAGAGCTTAGACCTTTGGCAGACACTGTTGATATTAATGATGAAAATTATCCATCATCAGTGATTCAAAAGCAGCCAAAACCCAAAAAAGATAGTCTTAAGAAAACTTCTACTTTTACTACTGAGCAAATAGAGGAATTTGAATCTGATACAAAATCTAATTCAACTGTTGCCGTTACGAAATATAGTGCGAGTGAAGGAATATTACCTTCTTTGAGCTTACTGGACGAACGTGACACCCGAGTCATTGGCTATTCAGAAACCGAATTAGAAGAAATGTCTCGGTTAGTAGAAGATATTCTTACTGATTTTAACGTAACCGTCACGGTAGTCGGTTTTCACCCTGGCCCTGTGATTACTCGATTTGAGCTGCAACCAGCGGCAGGCGTTAAGGTCAGCCGAATTAGCAATTTATCTAAAGATTTAGCCAGAGCCTTATCGGTTACCAGTGTACGTATCGTAGAAATCATACCGGGTAAATCAGTAGTTGGTTTAGAAATTCCTAATCGCGTTCGTGAAATGGTGACCTTACGCGAACTACTGGTTTCACCTAACTTTGTAAAAGCTAAATCCTTGCTGACCTTAGCAATGGGTAAAGATATTTCTGGCGCACCGATGGTTGCTGATTTGGGCAAAATGCCTCATGCCTTAGTTGCAGGTACTACAGGCTCCGGTAAATCAGTCGCTATCAATACTATGATCCTCAGTTTGCTTTATAAAGCTACACCTGAGGAAGTACGTTTAATTATGATCGACCCTAAAATGCTTGAGCTCTCAGTTTATGAAGGTATTCCGCATTTATTAACACCCGTTGTTACCGACATGAAAGAGGCCAGTAATGCCTTACGCTGGGCGGTTGCTGAAATGGAACGACGTTATAAACTAATGTCCAAGATGGGCGTTAGAAATCTTGCTGGCTTTAATCAACTGATCGATGATGCGACCGCCAGAGGCGAAACCATTAGAGACCCGATGTTTCAAATCCTTAATCCATTTGAAGACGGTGAAAGCTTTCCTGTTCTAACTAAACTACCTAGCATAGTTATCGTCATAGACGAATTAGCTGACATGATGATGATAGTTGGCAAAAAAGTTGAAGAACTGATTGCTCGACTGGCACAAAAAGCCAGAGCAGCTGGCATACATTTAATCTTAGCCACTCAACGGCCTTCAGTGGATGTATTGACTGGACTGATTAAAGCCAACGTTCCAACACGTATATCTTTTCAAGTTTCTTCACGTATCGATTCAAGAACCATACTTGATCAAGGTGGCGCAGAAACCTTGTTAGGTAACGGTGACATGTTATTTTTACCCTCAGGCACCAGCATTCCCATACGTGCTCATGGTGCTTTTGTTGATGATCACGAAGTACATCGCGTAGTTGAGTTTTTAAAACAAACAGCACCACCCAATTATTTGGAAGACATTACTCGCGACTCCTCAGAAAGTAACGATGGCTACAGCCCTAGTGGCGACAGCAGTAACTCAGAATCTGATTCTTTATATGATGAAGCTGTGCAATTTGTAACAGAAACTAGAAAAGCCTCAATATCGAGCGTACAGCGCCGCTTTAAAGTGGGTTACAACCGCGCTGCCACTATGATTGAAGCCATGGAAGCTGCTGGTGTAGTGAGCTCAGCAGAATCCAATGGCTCTAGAGTCGTATTAGCTCCACCACCGATTAAAGACTAGTGTTTTATCGTCCCCACGCTCCGTATGGGAACAAAGCCTTAGACGCACTGCACCTTCTGATACGTTTATTTATATTTTAGTTATTTATGTAGGTCGGGTTAGC